>NZ_JBIUCZ010000009.1:0-112764 GCF_047975845.1 Sphingomonas mangrovi
CGGACGGCGTGCGTGGTCGTGGCGCTCCCGTGACGTAGCTGTCCCATACGGCTTCCTTCCATTCCAACGAAAGGATCGCACCATCAAACCGTGGGATCAAACACCTAGGGGCGACGTTCAAGTCTCCCGCTACTGTCTCGACAAGCTCGACGGCTCGCTGAGACGGACGAACGTGAAGATCGAGCGTATCAAGCCGGAGCTTGGCAAGCGGACGACGGAGGAGGCTCCGAAGCGGCCGGTCCGCCTTCGAACGGCCGAACCAGCGCCTGGCCGCAGATTAGCGGCGCGCGGAACCGTAGAGAATCGCGATGCTCGCTACAGCCAGCGGCGCCCAGAAGTTGACTAGGCCGACCAAACTCAACACGTCGAACCGCTCACGGCAACCGGTCGGGTTCATTCCACACCCTAGGGGGACCAGATAGAAGAACCAGATGAACGTGGCGATCACGAGCAGGATGCCGAATATCAGCGCGAGCGTCTTCATATCTTCTACGTCCACCAGAAGCCCGGGATCGTCCAGTCCTGGTGGTCAGAGGGCGACAGGCAAGGTCCGCCATGCATCGCCGCCTGGATAGATGGCTCATCTGAACGTTCAAGCGAGGCGCCGTGAACCTCGGCTCTCGAGCGCGTAGCTGCCGCTCCCGTTTGCGGGTGTGCAATATGCTCCGGCTCCAAGCCACGGGCACCCGCCATTGCCGCCCTAATCTCCCGCCTCCGCAGGAGCAGGGATGGTTGGCGGGAGACGTGCCGCCCTACGGCTGCGTCGCGAGCAAGTAGGTCTGGCGCAACGTGTCGATCGGCTGGAGGCGCCCTTCGCTCTCGTGGTGCCAGAAGGTCCAACCGTTGCACGAGGGGGCGCCTTGGACGCTGGCGCCCAGCTTGTGGATCGATCCGGACTCCGCGCCGATCGCCAGCGATCCGTCGGCGCGGACCACCGCCTGGAAGCGGCGCTTGGCGTCGGTCAGCACCAGCCCCGGCGCGATCATGCCGTTTTCCACCAGCGTTCCGAAGGCGACGCGCGGCGCGCCCTTGGGTGCCTGCATCGTGCGCAGCGACGATTCGTCGAGCGGCAGCGCCTCGGCGATGCGCTGGGTGGCGGCGTCGATGTAGACGCCCTCGCGGTCGATGCCGATCCAGCGTCGGCCCAGCCGCTTGGCGACGGCGCCGGTGGTGCCGGTGCCGAAGAACGGGTCGAGCACCACGTCGCCCGGATGCGTCGCCGCCAGCAGTACGCGGTAGAGCAGCGCCTCGGGCTTCTGGGTCGGGTGGACCTTGTGCCCGTCCTTCTTCAGCCGCTCCTGCCCGCCGCAGATCGGGAACTCCCAGTCGGAGCGCATCTGCAACTCGTCGTTGAGCGTCTTCATGCTGCGGTAGTTGAAGGTGTACTTCGCCTTCTCGCCCATCGACGCCCAGATCAGCGTCTCGTGCGCGTTGGTGAAGCGGGTGCCGCGGAAGTTCGGCATCGGGTTGGCCTTGCGCCAGACGATGTCGTTGAGGATCCAGAAGCCCAGGTCCTGGATCGCAGCGCCCACGCGGAAGATGTTGTGGTAGCTGCCGATCACCCAGATCGTGCCGTCCGGCTTCAGGATGCGGCGCGCTTCGGCCAGCCAGTCGCGGGTGAAGCGGTCGTAGCTCGCGAACGAATCGAACTTGTCCCATGCGTCGGTGACGGCGTCGACATGGCTGCCGTCGGGCCGCGCCAGATCGCCGCCGAGCTGGAGGTTGTAGGGAGGGTCGGCAAAGATCATGTCGACCGACGCGGTCGGCAGCGCGCGCATGTGCGCGATGCAGTCGCCCTGGAGGATGGTGTCGAGCGGCAATGCCGCGCGCGGTTCGCTCGCCGTCTTCGGCGTCCGCGCCCGCACCTTCTCCAGCACCCCCATCGATTCACGTCCCCTTGTTGCTGCCCGCATTCCTGCGGATCGCGGGACTCGGGTCAAGCAGGCATTTGTTAACCCGATTCCACTCGGATTCCCGTGGGATCGGCGACCGCCGCAGCAAAGTGGAAGATGTTGAGTCTGGGTCCGGCGCCGGGCCCCACCACTGGTGGGTGTGGCGCAAAGGACTCAGCCGGCGGTTTCCAGCGGCAACCAGGCCTGCGCGACCGGCGCGAACGAGCGGCGGTGCAGCGGCGTCGGCCCCAGCGCCTTCAGCGCGTCGAGGTGCACGCGCGCCGAATAGCCTTTGTTGGAGGCCCAGCCATAGCCGGGGTGGTGTGCGTCGGCCTCAATCATGATCGCGTCGCGATGATGCTTGGCGACGATCGAGGCGGCGGCGATCGACAGGCAGAGCGCATCGCCGCCGACCAGCGCGCGCGACGGGTGCGGCCAGTCCGGGCAGCGGTTGCCGTCGACCAGCACCATCCCCGGCGCGAAGCCGAGCGCATCGACCGCGCGGTGCATCGCCAGCATCGTCGCCCACAGGATGTTGATGTCGTCGATCTCCTCGACGCTGGCGATGCCGATGCCGACCTTGGCGCAGGCGAGGATCTCCGCGCACAGCCGTTCGCGGCGGAGCGCCGTGAGCGCCTTGGAATCGTCGATGCCATCGGGGATGCAGTCGGGATCGAGCACCACCGCCGCGGCGACAACCGGGCCGGCGAGCGGGCCGCGGCCCGCCTCGTCCACACCGGCGACGGGGCCGGGGTGCAGGCGTTCGTGCGAATAGTCAGGCATCGGCGATGCGCCATGGCGGAAAGCGCCGCATCTCGCCAGCCTGATAAAGGCAGACCGGGTTGCCGGCGGGATCGACCAGCCGCGCCTCGCGCCAGCCCCAGGGCTGCTCGACTGGCTCCTGGGTGAAGGTGACGCCCTGCTGGCGCAGGTAGCGCACCGCGATGTCGAGGTCGCCGACCTCGAAATAGACGGTCGGGCGCTCGATCCCCTCCAGCTCGATCGAGAAGGTCGCGCCGCCGTCGCTCTCGAACCGCGCGTAGCGGCGGCTGGAGCGGACGATCTGGCGCAGCCCGAGCAGGCGATAGAAGCGCTCGCTTGCGGCAAGGTCGGTGGCGGGCACCGTCACCTGGTTGAGCATCGGCGACCAGCGGCTGGCGTTGAGGTCGAGCCGCACGCCCTGTTGCGCCATCGGGCCGTGGCCGTCGCCCAGCGGCTCGGCGCCCAGCATCGCGATCCGCACGAAGCGGCGGGCACGCGCCACCGCCTCGGCGAGGTTCCACTCGCCCGCCAGGCCGCTGGCGATCGCGGTCGACAGTGTGCAGCCGGTGCCGTGGGTCGCGGCGGTGTCGATGCGCGGGTCCGCCCATTCGACCACCGGCGGTCCGCCGCGGTCCGCCGGGTAGAGCCGGTCGACCACGGTGGGCCCGTCGTCGTGCCCGCCCTTCACCAGCACCGCGCAGCCATGTGCGGCGGCAAGCGCGCGCGCCGCCTGTGCGCGGGGCTCAACGTCGGGTAGCGGGCGCTCGGCGAGCGCTTCCAACTCCGGGAAGTTAGGCGTCACCAGCGTCGCGCGGTCCATCAGCCGCTCGAACGCCGCGATGGTGGCGGCGTCGGCAAGCCGCGCGCCGCTGCTCGCGACCATGACCGGATCGAGCACCACCGGCACGCCCGGCAGCTGTTCGAGCCGTTCGGCGACCGCGAGCGCGGTCCGCGCCGATCCGATCATGCCGATCTTCACCGCGTCGACACCGATGTCCGACACCACCGAATCGATCTGCGCGAGCACCATGTCGGTCGGGATCGGGTGGACGCCATCGACGCCAAGCGTGTTCTGGGCGGTGATCGCGGTGATCGCGGTCAGCCCGTGACCGCCGAGCATGGTGACGGTCTTGAGGTCGGCCTGGATGCCGGCGCCGCCGCCCGAATCGGAGCCGGCGACGATCAGGATGCGGGGGATGCTCATGCGCGGTGCCGCCGTTCGGTGGAGGCCGGGTGGGCCGTCAGCGCCTTGCCGACCCGCGCCGGGCGATCGAGCAGTTCGCCGCCGCAGTTCGGGCAATGCTCGTCGAGGGCGTCTGCACATTCCGCGCAGAAGGTGCATTCGAGCGAGCAGAGGAACGCCCCGCCCTCGTCGGCCGGCAGGTCGGTGCCGCAGCGTTCGCAGTCGGGGCGCATCTCCAGCATCAGGCGGCCGCCTTCTGCACGGCGTCGCAGATGCGGGCGACCACCGCCTCGACCTGGGCGCGGTCGTCGCCCTCGGCCATCACCCGGATCACCGGCTCGGTCCCCGACGGGCGGATCACCAGCCGGCCGCTTTCGGCGAGTTCGGCTTCGGCCGCGGCGATCGTGTCCGTGACCCGCGGGTCCTCCAGCGGCTTGCCGCCCGAGAAGCGGACGTTGCGCAGCAGCTGCGGCAACGGATCGAAGCGGTGCAGCACTTCGCTGGCGGGTGCGCCGGCGCGGCAGACCTCGGCCAGCACCTGGAGGGCGGCGACCAGCCCGTCGCCGGTGGTCGCATAGTCGGACAGGATGATGTGCCCCGACTGCTCGCCGCCGACGTTGTAGCCCGACGCGCGCATCTTCTCGAGCACGTAGCGGTCGCCGACCTTGGTGCGCACCATCCCCAGCCCCTGGGCGGCGAGGTGGCGTTCGAGGCCGAGGTTGGACATGACGGTCGTGACCAGCCCGCCGCCCTTCAACCGGCCCTGGCGCGCCCAGCCGGCGGCGATCGTCGCCATCAGCTGGTCGCCGTCGACCACGCGGCCGGTCTCGTCGACGACGATCAGCCGGTCGGCGTCGCCGTCGAGCGCGATGCCGATCGCGGCGCCCGACGCGACCACCGTCTCGCTGAGCAGCCCCGGAGCGGTCGAGCCGACGCCGTCGTTGATGTTCTTGCCATTGGGAGTGACGCCGATCGCGATCACCTCGGCGCCGAGCTCCCACAATGCGGAGGGCGCGACCTGATAGGCGGCGCCGTTGGCGCAATCGATCACCACCTTCAGCCCGTCGAGCCGGAGTTCCTCGGGAAAGGTCGACTTGGCGAAGTGGATGTAGCGGCCGCGGGCGTCCTCGACGCGGCGGGCGCGGCCGATCTCGGCTGCGGACGACAGCGGGAAATCGCCGTCGATCAGCGCCTCGATCGCCTTTTCGTCGGCGTCGGAAAGCTTGAACCCGTCGGGGCCGAACAGCTTGATGCCGTTGTCGGTATAGGGGTTGTGGCTGGCGGAGATCATCACGCCCAGATCGGCGCGCATCGAATGGGTCAGCATCGCCACCGCCGGCGTCGGCATCGGCCCGACCAGCACCACGTCCATGCCGACCGAGGTGAACCCCGCGACCATCGCGTTCTCGAGCATATAGCCCGACAGTCGCGTGTCCTTGCCGATCACCACGCGATGGCGATGGTCGCCGCGGCGGAAGTGCGCGCCGGCCGCCATGCCGACCTTCATCGCCATCTCGGCGGTCATCGCGCCGCGGTTGGTCTCGCCACGGATGCCGTCGGTGCCAAAATATTTTCTTGTCATCGGCTCAGCTGCCTTCAGGTTGTGCCACTGTCGGTCGGCGTGGATAGCGCGCGTTTTGGCGAAGGGCGAGCATGTCGCAAGCGGCGCGTATTCTGGTGGGGCTGGTTGCCGGGTTGGGGCTGGGGGTGATGCTGGCGTCGCAGGCGCCCGCCAGCGCGATCGCGGGGATCGCCTGGGCCGAGCCGGTCGGCACCGCCTGGCTCAACGCGCTGCGCATGACGATCGTGCCGCTGGTGGTGGCGCTGCTCGTCACCGGAGTCGCCCAGACCGCGGAGGCCGCCCGCGCCGGACGGATCGCCACGCGATCGATCCTGCTGTTCGTCGCGATCCTGTGGACGTCCTCGGCGCTAGGCGCGTTCGTCACCCTGGGGCTGCTCGACTGGTTTCCGCTGCCGGACGCCGCGGCCGGTGCGCTGCGCGCGACCTTCGGCCAGGCCGGTCCGGTCGCCGAGGTGCCGCCGTTCACCGAGTTCCTGGTCGCGATCGTTCCCACCAACCCGATAGCGGCGGCCGCCAAGGACGAGTTCCTGCCGCTGATCCTGTTCACGCTCGTGTTCGCCTTCGCGCTCACCCGGCTGGCCGGCGAGCCGCGCCAGCTGCTGGTGCGGCTGTTCCAGGGGCTGGCCGACACGATGTTGATCGTGATCGGCTGGGTGCTGTGGCTGGGGCCGGTCGGCGTGTTCGCGCTCGGCTATGTCGTCGGCGCGCGGGCCGGCACCGCCGCGTTCGGGGCGCTGGTCCATTATGTGCTGATCGTGATGGCGGTAGGCATGGTGGTGTGGCTGCTCGCCTATCCGCTGGCGCGGATCGGTGGCCGCGTCGGGCTCGCCCGCTTCCTGCGTGCGACCGCGCCGGCGCAGGCGGTGGCGATCAGCACCCAGTCGTCGCTCGCCTCGCTGCCGGCGATGCTGCGCGGATCGGAGGAGGCGGGCGTGCCCGTCGCGACCTCTGGCGTGGTGCTGCCGATGGCGGTGGCGCTGTTCCGCGCCACCGGCCCGGCAATGAACGTCGCGGTCGCGGTCTATGTCGCACACGTCTTCGGCGTGCAGCTGGGTGCGGGGCAGATCGCCGCAGGCATTGCCGCCGGCGCGATCACGACGATGGGCGCGGCGAGCCTACCCGGCCAGATCAGCTTCGTCTCCTCGATCGCGCCGATCGGCATCGCGATGGGCGTGCCGGTCGAACCGCTCGCGCTGCTCGTCGCGGTGGAGACCTTCCCCGACCTGGTCCGCACGCTCGGCAACGTGACGATGAACCTGGCGGTGACCAGCGTGGTATCGGAACGCGTCGCGGGCGGTGCCGTGCGGACCGAGTCGGACGCGCTGCTGGCCGGGGAGGCGGGGGCGCAGGTTCGCTAGAGCACGGACCAGTTCATCCTTCCCGTGCTCCCGCGAAGGCGGGAGCCCAGGGTTTCTCCATGCTCGCCTGCTTTGCTCTGCTTGGCCCTGGATCCCCGCCTTCGCGGGGATACGACAGCATGGCAGGCAATTGCCCGCCTCAGCGCATCAGCACCAGTTCCTCGGCCATGCTCGGGTGCAGCGCCACCGTCTGGTCGAACGCATCCTTGGTGAGCCCCGCCTTCACCGCGATCGCGGCGGCCTGCAGGATCTCGGGCGCTTCCGGGCCGATCATGTGGAGGCCGACGACGCGCTCGGTCTCGCTGTCGCAGATCATCTTGTAGAGCGCGCGCTCGTTGCGGCCGGCGAGCACGTTCTTCATCGGGCGGAAGTCCGACTGGTAGACCTTGACCGAACCCAGCTTGGTCTTGGCCTGGCCCTCGGTCATGCCGACGCCCGCCATCGGCGGATGGCTGAACACGGCGGAGGGCACGTTCTCGTAATCGACGCGGTGCGGCTTGTCGCCGAAGACGGTGTCGGCGAACGCCTGGCCCTCGCGGATCGCCACCGGGGTCAGCTGCATGCGGTTGGTGACGTCGCCCACCGCATAGATGCTGTCGCAGCTCGACTTGCTGTCCTCGTCGACCTGGATCGCGCCCTTCTCGTCGAGCTCGACACCTGCGCTCTCCAGCCCCAGGCCGTCGGTGTTGGGGACCCGGCCGGTCGCGAACATCACGCAGTCGACGGTGATCGGCTCGTGGTTCGACATCTTGACGGTCAGGCAGCCGTCCTCGTTCTTCTCGATCCCCTCGAACTCGGCGTGGAAACGGAAGTCGATGCCCTTGAGCATCGAGATCTGGAGCAGCCGGTCGCGGATCGTCTCGTCATAACCGCGCAGGATCACGTCGGTGCGGTTGATGAGCGTGACCTTGCTGCCGAACTCGTTGAAGATGCCCGCGAACTCGTTGGCGATATAGCCGGCGCCCGCGATCAGGATGCGCTCGGGCACCTTGTCGAGATGGAACGCCTCGTTGGAGGTGATGCCCAGCTCGTGGCCCGGGCAGGCGGGGACGGCAGGGCGGGCGCCGACCGCGATCAGGATATTGCCGGCGGTGACGGTACGGCCCGAGGCGAGCGTCACCGCGTGCGGGCCGGAGACGGTGGCGCGTTCCTCGAGGATCTCGACGCCGTGGTTGGTCAGCGTGGCGCTATACGCCTTGTTGAGCCGGTCGACCTCGGCGAGCACGTTGTCGCGCAGCCGCGGCCAGCTGAACTCGCACGGGTCGGGCACGTCCCAGCCGAACTGCTTGGCGTCACGCAGGTCCTCGGCGAAGTGCGCGCCGTAGATCAGCAGCTTCTTGGGGACGCAGCCGCGGATCACGCAGGTGCCGCCGACGCGATACTCCTCCGCAATCGCGACCCGCGCGCCGTGCGCGGCCGACACGCGCGCCGCGCGCACGCCGCCCGAACCGGCGCCGATGACGAAGAGGTCGTAGTCGTAGTCTGCCATGATGCTCGCCTGCTGGGATGGTTGTGCCCGCGATCCCGGGCATGGCTCTTCAACGCCCGACCGGCGCGCGAGTGGCATGGCCCCCCGCGCGCCGGTCCGGCGCAGGTCAGCCGGCCAGGCCGGCGCGGCGCAGCAGGTCGGTGGTCGACGGGTCGAACGCCTGCCCGCCCCTGTCGGCGGCCTTGGCCATTTCCTTGCCGAGCTCGACGCCGAACTGGTCGAACGGATTGATGCCCAGCAGCGCCGCGTTCACGAAGGTGCGGTGCTCGTAGAAGGCGATCAGCGCGCCCAGCGTGCGGGCGTCGACCCGATCGAGCAGCAGCGTCGAGGACGGACGGTCGCCGGGATAGGCGCGTGCCGCGTCGTCGTTGCCGCGCCCCGCCATCAGCGCCGCGCCCTGCGCCAGCGCGTTGAGCAGCAGCTGGCGGTGGTGCGCCTCGTTCAGCACGTCGCCCGGCTCGATCGCCGCCACGAACTCGACCGGCACCAGATGCGTCCCCTGGTGGAGCAGCTGGAACACCGCGTGCTGCGCGTCGGTGCCGACGCCGCCCCAGGTGATCGGTGCAGTCGCGCGGGTGACGGGCGTGCCGTCGGCGGTCACGCGCTTGCCGTTCGACTCCATCTCCAGCTGCTGAAGATAGGCCGGCAGCAGCCGCAGCCGCTCGTCATAGGCGAAGGTCGCGCGCGTCTCCGCCTTGCGCACCTGCGTATAGTAGAGGTCGGCGAAGGCGGCGAGCACCGGCGCGTTGCGCAGCGGTTCCGAGAGGCGGAAATGGCGGTCCATCTCGGCCGCGCCTTCCAGCAGCTCCTCGAATACGTCCCAGCCGAGGCCGATGGCAGCGGGGAAGCCGATCGACGACCACAGCGAATAGCGGCCGCCGACGCTTTCGGAGAAGGGCAGGACGCGGGTTTCGTCCACGCCCCAGGCGATCGCCTGCTCGGGATTGGCCGTCAGCGCGATCACGCGGCCATAGGGGTCCTCGACGCCGTTCTCGGTCATCCAGCCGATCGCGCTCTCGGCGTTGAGCATCGTCTCGGTGGTGGTGAAGGTCTTCGATGCGATCACCAGCAGCGTGGCGGTCGGATCGAAATCCTCGATCGCTTCCTCCAGCGCGACGCCGTCGACGTTGGAGACGATCGCCACGTCGTAGCGGTCCGAGTCGCGGCCGAGCGCGTCGACCAGCAGGTCGGGGCCCAGCGCCGAGCCGCCGATGCCGATGTGCAGCACATGGCGGATCGGCCCCAGCGCCTCCGCCTCGATCGCATCGATCAGCGCGCGGGTGCGGGCGTGGAAGCCGCGTGCCTCGGCGACGCTGTCGGGATTGCCCTCGCCGCGCTGGGTGGTGTGCTCGGCGGCGCGTCCCTCGGTGACGTTGACCGTGTCGCCCGCGAACAGCGCGTCGCGCCGTGCGATCAGCCCCGCCTGCTCGGCGAGCTCGGCGAACGCCTTGAGCGCGGCTGTGTCGAGATGGGTTTTCGACCAGTCGAAGTGGATCCCCGCGACGTCGAGCGTCAGCGCGTCGAGCCGGTTCGGCTCGGCCTCGAACAGCTCGGTCAGCGGCTTGGGCGCGAGCGCCTCCACGGCCTGCCAGGCGGTGTCCGTCATGCGTAATCTCCTTCAAGCCGTGTTCGTGCCGCGACCTAGCGCGGCACAGGGCGCTCGGCTACTCCCCACCGGCGCCGATACGCCCCGGCTTGACGCGGGGAAGCGGCGCCCGCACAGCAGGCGCATGGCCAGCAACTCCGCCGCCCGTCGCCCGCGCTCCGAACTGCGCGAGACGGTGCTGTTCTTCGTGAAGCTCGCGATCTTCGTGTTCGTGATCCGCAGCTTCTTCTTCTCGCCGTTCAACATCCCGTCGGGGTCGATGCTCCCGCGGCTGCTGATCGGCGACTATCTGTTCATCACCAAGTGGAACTACGGCTATTCGCGGCACAGCCTGCCGTGGAGCCTGCCGCTGATTCCGGGGCGCATCTTCCCGAGCACCCCCGATCGCGGCGATGTGGTGGTGTTCAAGGCGCCGCCGACGGCCGAGGACAATTGGATCAAGCGCGTCATCGGCCTGCCCGGCGACCGGGTGCAGATGCAGCGCGGCCAGCTGTTCCTGAACGGCAAGCCGATCGCCAAGCAGCGCATCGGCGACTTCGTGGTTCCGGTGACGCCGAACTTCGGCTGTCCGTTCCAGTTCCAGGACGACGATGCGGAAGGCAAGCCGATCTGCCGCTATCAGCAGTTCGAAGAGACGCTGCCCAACGGCAAGCGCTACCGCGTGCTCGATCAGGGCACCACGGCCGCCGACGACACCGGCGTCTACACCGTTCCCGCCGGGCACGTGTTCCTGATGGGCGACAACCGCGACGACAGCGCCGACAGCCGCTTTCCGGCGATGCCGAACCAGGGCATCGGCTTCGTGCCGATGGAGAATCTGGAGGGCAAGGCGGTGGTCACCTTCTGGTCGACCGACGGCAGCGCCCAGTGGCTGCTCCCCTGGACCTGGGTGAGCGCGGCGCGGTTCGAGCGCATCGGGGAAGGCTTCTGAGCACCGTTCCGCTCGGCCGCTGGATCGCGGCGACCTTCGGCCGCGATACGCTGCCGCTCCCCCGGTTCGAGCGGGCGCTGACCCACGGCAGCCACGCCGGCGAAAGCTACGAGCGGCTCGAGTTCCTCGGCGACCGCGTGCTGGGGCTGCTGATGGCGGAATGGCTGTTCGAGCGCTTTCCCGACGAGCCGGAGGGCAAGCTGTCGCGCCGCATCAACGCGCTGGTGACCGGCGCGGTGTGCGCCGAACTCGCGCGGGAACTGGGCGTGGTGTCGTATCTCAAGCTGGGCAAGCAGGCGCGCGACGACGGCGCTGCGCAGAGCGACAACGTGCTGGGCGACGTGATGGAGGCGCTGATCGGCGCCTTCTATCTGGAGAGCGGGCTGGACGCGACGCGCGGCTTCGTTCGCCGCGCCTGGGCCGATCGCATCGAGACCCAGCTGCGTGCGCCCAAGCATCCCAAGTCGGCGCTGCAGGAATGGGCCGCCGCGCACGACCGGCGCGCGCCCGAATACACCGTGGTCGACCGTTCCGGTCCCGGCCATGCCCCCCGCTTCACCGTCAAGGTCGCGATCGGCAAGCTCGCCGAGGCGACCGCGCAGGGCACCTCCAAGCAGGAGGCGGAAACCGCCGCCGCCAAGGCGCTGCTGCGCGAGCTGGAGCGGTAATCGATGTTGGTAGGTAATCCGTCCGTCCTGAGGTGCCATTGAGCGAAGTCGAATTGGCGTATCGAAGAATGCTTCGGTACGGGTCGTCGACAAGCGCAGCCGCCACTCCGCACGAACGGTTCTACTGAACATGCACCTGCTCTAGGCAGCCGTTTGACCGGCACATGCCGCACCCCCAATTTCCTTCTCTTTCGTCAGGCTTGCACATGATCCCATCCAACCAACGCTGTGGTCTCGTCGCCGTTGTCGGCGCCCCGAATGCGGGCAAGTCGACGCTGGTCAACGCGATGGTCGGCCAGAAGGTCGCGATCACCAGCGCCAAGGCGCAGACCACGCGCACCCGGCTGATGGGGATCGCGATCGAGGGCGATTCGCAGCTGCTGCTGGTCGACACGCCCGGCATCTTCGACCCGCGCCGTCGCCTCGACCGGGCGATGGTCGCCGCCGCGTGGGAAGGCGCCGAGGGGGCCGATGCGATCGCCTTCGTGGTCGACGGCAAGGGTGGGCTGGGATCCAAGGTCACCGACATCGCCGAGCGGCTCGCGCATCGCCGCGAGCCCAAGCTCCTGATCCTCAACAAGGTCGACATCGCCGACAAGCCGCGGCTGCTCACCCACGCCGCGCGCCTGAACGAGCAGCTCGGTTTCGACGAGACCTTCTTCGTGAGCGCGCAGACCGGCGACGGCGTGGCCGAGCTCAAGACGGCGCTCGCGGCGCGCATGCCCGAGGGGCCGTGGCACTTCCCCGAGGATCAGGTGTCGGACGCCACCGACCGGATGCTCGCTGCCGAGGTGACCCGCGAGCAGCTCTACCACCAGCTCCACGCCGAGTTGCCCTATGCGAGCGCGGTCGACACTGAGCTCTACAAGGAGCGCGAGGACGGATCGGTCGAGATCCACCAGCAGATCCTGGTCGGGCGCGAAAGCCAGCGTGCGATCGTACTCGGCAAGGGCGGTACGCGGATCAAGGAAATCGGCGCCAGGGCGCGCGCCGAACTCCAGACGCTGATGGGCGTGCGCGTCCACCTCTACCTCCATGTGAAGGTCAAGCCGGACTGGGAGGAAGACCGCACGCTCTACCGCGACATCGGTCTCGACTGGGTCGAGTAGCGGGGCGGGTGTCCGCAGCCTTCGCGGTCGGGCATCGTCGCTTTGCTGGAGGCTCCGTCGCCGCGACGAAGATTCTCGTCCCGGGGCGCAACTCGATCCGCTCCGGCGAGTTTTACAAGTTGGGCGCCCTTGCCGCATCGCTGCAACAGAATAGCTGTGTGCGCGGCTGGCAGCGAAATTAGCGCTTGCTGCCGCAAACACTTCAAACTTTGCTCGCCATGATATAGGGCGGCCGCCTCTTCGAAGGGAGATTAATCTATGATCGGTAAGTTCCTCACTGCCATTGCTGCGACCACGCTGGTCGCGGCTCCGGTCGCCGCGTCGGCGAATCCGGCTGCAAGCCTGTCGGTCGCCAAGAGCGCCCGCGCTTCGACCTCGAGCGACAAGTCCAGCGACCTCGCCGGCGTCGGCACGCTGCCGCTCGTCCTCGTTGCAGGCATCGCGGCGATCGGCATCATCGCGATCGTCAACGAGAGCGACGACGACGACTTCCCCGACAGCAACTAATCGCTGTCGGCGGTGGGCCTACGAGGTAGGTCTTTCGTCCGAAACGGAGAAGGAGGGCCGAAAGGCCCTCCTTTTTTGTTCGTAGCCATTTGAAAAACGTCACAGATTTCCGCATAGCAGCCAAGCCGGTCGTCGCATGGGGGCATCCATGAACGCGCGAGCGGGATCGGTTCGTCTACGTTGAACGGTGACATGGAAACGCGCATTCTCATCGCCCTCGGGCTCATCGCCGCGACCGCAGTAATCGGCTCGATCTGGAGCCTGGTCGCGTTGCAACGCCGCCGCCGGCAGCGCCTTCGGCGCCGGGGAATCAAGACATACGGACACTAGGATTGCATCGGTCGTCCTACCGGGCCGAGGTGGTGTTGCAGTGCGGCAACATGAGGCGGCTCTTGAATCTCCGCCATGGAACCCGCCGGCAAGATGTGGCGTAATGCCCGTGGCCGTGAGTGTCCCGCACTAGCGATTCGGGGAGCCGTGGTCGGCTCAACAATGAGGAGGGCAATATGCGCTCGACGAAGATGTTTCTCGCCACCGTTGCGGCTCTGGGCCTCAGCGCAATGCCGGTCGTTGCACAGGCCGCTCCGGCGGCTGCGGCAAGCAAGCTGTCGGTCGCCAAGAGCGTCCGCGCCGACACTGCATCGAAGGGCAGCAATCTTGCCGGCGTCGGCATCCTGCCGGCCGTGCTGGCTGCTGCGATCGTGATCGGCGGCATCGTGATTGCGGTCGATGGTGACGACGACGATACGCCCGACAGCAACTGATCGGCCAATCCGGAACTGTAAGGCGGGCGCTCCGATAGGGGCGCCCGCTTTCGTTTGAGCGGCGCCATGCCGAATGGGCATTAGCGCCGCTTGACGAGAAGACGCTGCCAACTGCCGTCGAGTGGACGGTTGCGCTCGTCCAGAATCGCTGGCCGCGCCGGGCGTGCCGTTCCCAAGTCGGCGATCGCCTTCTCGATCGTCGCCAGACGATCCTGCCACGCCGGATGCGAACGACTGCGGAGGATGCCGCCGGCATAGCTAGGGCCGAAGCGGCGCCAGAACCGCACCGCGACATTGGGGTCGTAGCCGGCGTTGGCGAGCAGCGACACCGACAGGATATCGGCTTCCAGTTCGGTCTGACGGAAATAGCGGACGTTGCGACCGAACCCCGACATCATGCCATACTCGACACCTTGGGCTTCCAATCGCCGGCGGTGATTGAGAATGTTGTGGGAAAGTTCGTGCGCGACCGCCGCCGCGACCAGCTCCTCGGGATATTCCTCGAAGAAGCGGCTGCCGATCTGCACCATCTCGCCATCGGCCTTGGCGGTGAACTGGGATCCGATCGCGACCTCGAACCGCGTGCGGCAGGCAGGTACCGGCGTGACGCTGCGAACGAAATCCGCGCCATCTCGACGGCCACGCAACTCGACCGTTTGGGCCGGGGGCAAGGCGGCGACCTGCGCCGCCACCTTAATCGCGGCGGCGGTGTTCGCCTCCGCCGCGGAATCGACCGAGGCGAATCGTTGGGGTCCGATGGCGAGCAGCGTGTCGTTGGCCTGGATGCCGGCACGCGCCGCCGGTGCGTCGGGAATCACCGCTTCGACGCCCACGGGACCGTCGAAGCGAAAATACCGGATCGCTTCCTCGCGCAGCGCCTTCGAATATTGAGTCGGCGTGTGGAGGAGCAGTCCAAGTCCGGGCTCCAGCCGATCGCATAGCGGTGCGTTGGCGCTGGCGAGGCGATAGCCGATCCGCCCGAGCGCGGTGTCGACTTTGCGAATCGCTTCGAACGTCGCCTCGTCGGCCGAGGCCGGGGCGGCGGCCGTGACCAGCGCTAGTGCAGCCAGGATCGTCCGAAGGCTCCGGCTGCGGTGCAGGCGTGCGAAGGGCCGGCGCTTGCGCCCGGCGCTTGCAACGCGGTGGCGATGCACCATTTGTCGACATTCCATGTTCATGGCAGGTGGCGTACCGCTCTCCCGATGATTGCGAAACTCTTCTCTCGGCGATCGAAGAATGCCGCGCGCTCGCCGCAGGTGCCCGAGGGCCGCCGGCTCTATGCGATCGGCGACATCCACGGCCGCCTCGACCTTCTTGAGGGTCTGCTCGACCAAATACGGGCGGACGAGGCGGCGCGGGGCGGCCTGCAGGGCGAACTGATCTTTCTGGGCGATGTCATCGATCGCGGACCGCAGTCGGCGCAGGTGATCGACCGGCTGATTGCACTTCGCGATGAACGGCCGCAGACACGCTTCCTGCTCGGCAACCATGAGGAAGTGTTCCTCACTACCCTCGGGGGGGATGGCAAGGCGCTTCGGTTCTTCAATCGGATCGGCGGTGCGGAGACGATCCTCAGCTACGGCATTTCTCCAGAGGCCTATGCCGTCGCCGGGTTTGACGAGCTTGCTGAACTGCTCGATGCGGCAGTGCCGGCCTCGCATCGTAGCTTCCTCGGATCATTCGAGAACATGATCGTCGAAGGCGATTACGTGTTCGTCCATGCCGGCGTCCGGCCGGGCGTGGCGCTCGACGCGCAGCGGCCGAGCGACCTGCGTTGGATCCGCGAGGAATTCCTTCAGCCGGGGCCTGCCTGCGACAAGGTGGTGGTGCATGGGCACACCATCGTCGAAGAGGTGGTGCAGATGCCGCATCGCATTGGCCTCGATACCGGTGCCTATCGGTTCGGCACGCTCACGGCGATGGGATTCGAAGGCGGCGACCGGTGGGTGCTGCAGGAACATCGGCCGTGCGATGCTGTGGCGGCATGATCACGCCTCGGTTCATCAAACGGTAACCTGTTGAAGTCGGTGCAGCTTCCAAGATGCAGCCAGGCAACACTTCGTCGAAAAGCTGATGACGCACCGCGTCAAAGCGCTTGTCTACGGCGACGGCCGTTGCTATCAGGCCGACCGTTCGAGTTTAACAAGGGAGCAGAAGTTATGCGTTTGAGCAAGCTGCTTGTTGCCGTGGCTGCATCGTCTCTGATGGCTGCTCCGGCGATGGCGAATCCGGCGACGTCGCTTTCGGTCGCGAAGGCTTCGACCGCGAAGACCTCGACCTCGGCCAAGAACGCCAACGAGCTGGCCGGTGGCGGCATCGTGATCGGCGTTCTCGCCGCTGCCGCGATCATCGCCGGCATCGTGGTGGTTGCCGACAACGACGACGACGCGCCCGACAGCAACTGAGCTGTCGCGATCAGTCGAGAAAATGGCGGTCCTCGGGCCGCCATTTTTTTTGCCTGGACGGTTGGCAGCTTTTCCGGGTTGCAAAGGCCGAGGGCGCGCCGCGTTCGCGACGCGCCGCGGCCGGACTACCGACGGTCGCGAATCGCCATCGGTCGCAGCCGAACCGCAAGGCTGAGCACCAGCGGCCAGAACAGCGTGTTGGCGATGTCCGAATAGGTGTCGGCGGGGCGCCAGCCGTAGACCATATAGTCGAGGATCTCGTTCGCGGCTTCCGCAGCCACCACGAATGCGAATGGGATGAAGCTGCCCAGCGAGCGGCCGCTGACCAGTCGCACCAGCAGCAGCACGGCCAGGCCCGCGTGGATATGCAGGATCGAATCGGGCAGCCCGGTGCCGTCCCCGATCCACAGGATGATGTCGTGGTAATAATGGGCGAAGCGCATCCGTCGGCCAGACACGGGTTCGACGCTTGGCACAAGCCGCTTCGTCGCACCCGTTCAGCGGATCGGCGCGAATAGTATCCCACTGAATGAGCGTGCGGTACCGAACGTCTATAAACCGGCTTGAAGCGACGGCGGGCTGCGACTAGCTGCTTGCTGCGATGCAACAAACGCTTGAGCGAGCCCGTTCCACCCCCGTGAGCGATACCGAAGAAGACCTCCGCGCCAGCACCAGCGACATTCTGCGCTTCGCGATGATGCAGCGCATCTGCGTGTCGGTGGTGTACAACAACATGGACATGCTGCTCGCGCCGCACATGCTGTGGACCAAGCACGGCGACCTGCACGTCGACGCGGTGACGGTCGAACGTGCCGGCGGCGCGCCCAAGGTCGCCAAGCTGGGAACGTTCAAGCTCGCCGGGCTGAACAACGTCGCGCTCACCTCGCGGCTGTTCACCCCCTTTCCCGAGTTCGACGCCACCGACGCGAAATACGCCGAGGCACCGGTCGCGCACATCGCCGCCTGATCCGATTCGCCGCCGCTCTGGCTTGCCGGCAGCCGCGGCTTTCTGCCATTAGCCGCCCTCACGCGATCATGTGGCGCTCTGTGCCCGGCTGGTATCGGGCAGAGGCGGGATCTGGGCGGAGCGAATGGCAAACATCGGTATCTACGGGCGGCTGGGCCGCATGGGACAGGCGATCGCGGCCGCGATTCCCGAGTTCGGCGCCACCTACGCCGGCGGCACCGACGCGGCCGAGGATCCGGTCGCGCTCGCGCAGCGCTGCGACGTGCTGGTCGACTTCTCGGCAGCGGTGGCGGTCGATTCGCATCTGGCGGCCGCGCGCGCCGCGGGCACGCCGATCCTGATCGGCACGACCGGCCTGTCGCGCGCCCAGCACGCGCGTATCGACGAGGCGGCCGGCGACATCGCGGTTCTCCAGACTGGCAACACGTCGCTCGGCATCGCCCTGCTGTCGCGACTCGTGCGCGAGGCGGCCGAGCGGCTCGGCCCCGATTGGGACTGCGAGATCGTCGAGGCGCACCATCGCAGCAAGGTCGACGCCCCGTCGGGCACGGCGCTGATGCTGGGCGAATCGGCGGCCGCCGGCATGGGCGCGGCGATGTCCGATGTGGCGGTCGTCGGACGTGCGGGGCTCGTCGGCGCGCGGGCGGCGGGAACGATCGGCTTCGCGGCCATTCGCGGCGGCCGCATCGTCGGCGACCATCAGGTGATCTTCGCAGGCGAGGGCGAGCGAATCGAACTCGGCCACCGTGCCGACGATCGCGCGATCTTCGCGCGCGGCGCGATCCGGGCGGCGCAGTGGCTCGTCGGCCAGGCGCCCGGCCGCTACGGCATGGACGCGGTGCTGGGGCTTTGAAGCGCGCCGATGTCGTCGACTTCTACGCGCGGCTGGCAGAGGCGAACCCCCATCCCGAGACCGAGCTCGAATCGGTCAACGACTATACGCTGCTGGTGGCGGTGGCGCTCTCCGCCCAAGCGACCGACGCCGGCGTCAACAAGGCGACCCGCCGGCTGTTCGCGGAGGTCGACACGCCGGAAAAGATGGTCGCGCTCGGCGAAGACGGGCTGAAGCAGCACATCAAGACGATCGGCCTGTTCAACACCAAGGCGAAGAACGTGATCGCGCTGTCGCACGCCCTGATCGCCGATCATGGCGGGCAGGTTCCGGCGGACCGGGACGCGCTGGAAAAGCTGCCGGGCGTCGGACGCAAGACCGCCAATGTCGTGATGAACGTCGCGTTCGGCGCGGAGACCTTTGCGGTCGACACCCACATCTTCCGCGTGGGCAACCGCACCGGGTTGGCCCGCGGCAAGACGCCGCTGGCGGTGGAAAAGGTACTCGACCGGGTGACGCCGCAGCCGTTCCGGCTGCACGCGCACCACTGGCTGATCCTGCACGGCCGCTACGTCTGCAAGGCGCGGACGCCCGAATGCTGGCACTGCATCGTTGCGGACCTGTGCGCCTTCAAGCCCAAAACGCCGGCGCCCAAACGCGCGAAGGCCGCGACGGCGGCCTAGAGGGAGCCCCTCGCAGCTGCCGGCGCGAAGCCGGCAGCCGGGGCTCTCCCAAGCCGTTTAGAAGCTGTACGCCAGGCCCAGCGTACCCAGCCACTGGTCGCGGTCGCCCGCGATCCTGGTGACGGGGCTGTCGGCGAAATCGTTGAGCATGCGGCGATAGACGACGCCGCCGAACGCCTGGAGACCGTGGCGCAGGTCGCCGGTCAGCGACTTCGCGCCGACGGCACCCAGCGTCCAGTTCTTCCACCCGCCACGCGCGTTGTAGACGGGCAGGCCGCTGTCCAGGCTCTGCTCGGGGGTGATGCCGAAATAGCTGCGCGCATAGCCGCGCTCGGCACGCTCGGCGGAGGCGAAGACGCTCACGACCGAGGTGGTGCTGAGCGGCGTCATGTAGCTGACGGTGGGCGTGAAGATGCCCGCCGAATGCGCGCCGCTCACCCCCGTGCGGTAGCTGACCGAGGCGGAAACGCGGTCGAACTCGCTGGTGAGGACGCCGGTCTTGGCGATGCCCAGATAGCCGCCGAGCTCGATCGCCGCGTCGCGCTTGCCCAGCGCCTTGATGCGATCGTCGTCGATACCCTTGGTGCTGGCGCGGTTGAGGTTGAGCACGGCGACGGGGCCGGCCTGGAAATCGATGCCCGGGCCGTAGTTGTCGGGCACCAGGTCCACGCTCAGCCGGTTGCCCGCGAGCATGAAATTGAACCCCGAAACCCGGCCGATCGCGCCGGGAACGGGCGACACGCTGTAGTCGTCGGAACCCTCGTAATCCGGCAGGAGCGCCGCGCCGAGGCCGACGAGGACGAAATCGCCGCCGTCGTCGGTGTTGCGGATGGTGGACGGATCGCCGCCATCCTGCGCCAGCGCCGGAGCGGCGCCGACGGCGGCGATGGAAAGGGCGAGGGCGGCGGAAGCGGTGCGGAAGAACGTGCGCAAGGACGTTTGCCTTTATGGAATGTTGCTGAAGCGTAACGCCGCGATCCGGGCTTGGCTCCCGCGGTTCGCCTCAAAACAAATAACGCATCCGCACCTGTTGCCGATCGGCATCACCTGCCAGTGCGAAGCGCGCGGCGGCGAAGCGCGGCGGGCCGAAACCGATCCGCGGATTCTGCGAAAAACCGAAGCCCTCGCGCGGAATTCCGGCAAGCGTGTCGAGCTTGCCGTTGCCGTTCTCGTCGTGGATCGCCGACAGCGCATAGCCGCCGGGGGGGAGCCCCTCGATCCGGACGGTGCGTTCGCCGGCGGGCACCGAGCGGGTGACCGCGCGCGCGTCGTCGACGCAGCCGGGGAAGTTGGCGGGATCGGCGGTGAGGCACAGCCGGATCAGCCCCTTGGTGGAGCGCAGGTCGGTCAGCGTGACCTCAAGCGCCGTGGTCGGCGTCGCTCCCGTCAGCAGCACCAGCGCCACTGCGCCCGCGCCCAACCGCATCGCTGTCGCGCGTGCGTGCATGTGGCCTTCCCCCGAAGCTGCCCAGTCCGTCGTCGGTGCCGCATAGCCGGTCCCAGAAGCGGAAATACAGGCCGAAATTGCAGCCGTAGCGCTGGTGGTGGCGCTGATGGTGGCTGGCGGTGATCAGCCAGCCGCCCAGCGGCCCGGCCCACAGCGCGCGGGGAAACACCTCCCACCCCATGTGGTTGGTGACGCCCATCACCGTCATCACCGTCAGCACCACCGCCAGCGCGCCGATGTGGATCGGGATCAGGAACACCAGCAGCGGAATGACGAAGGCGCCGGTCAGCGCCTCGATCGGGTGGAATGCCATCGCTGCCCAGGCGGTCGGCGGACGGCTGGCGTGGTGGACCGCATGGGCGACGCGGAACACGCGCGGCCGGTGCATCCAGCGGTGGCTCCAGTAGAACCAGGTGTCGTGCAGGAACAGATAAACCAGCACCGACAGCGGCAGCCACCACAGCGGCCGATCGTGAACGTCGGCGTAGATTCGCGTCCAGCCGCGGTTCTGCCATCCCCAGGCGACGATTCCGGCGGGAATGCCGTAGATCGCGGCCGAGATCAGGCTCCAGCGGATCTCGCGGACGATCTGCCGGTCGAGTCCCTGATAGAGGCCCGGCTGGCGCAACCGCGTCGCCAGCGCGAACCCGCCCGAGGCGAGCAGGTAGCGCACGCCGACGATCGCCGTCATCGCAAGCGCGGACAGGAGGATGGCGAGCGCAACCGACATGTATTCAGCCTTAGGCGGGTTTGCCGCCGGTTTGAACTGTTCTCGCGGTCGCCCCCCACGCGTCACCCCGGCGCAGGCTGGGGTCTCGGGCGGGCGCGCGCCGCAGGAGCCGCGGGAGATCCCAGCCTGCGCTGGGATGACGGAAGGGGTTACATGCGGGCGCGCCGCGTCGAGAATGGCGGGCGCCACGGCACGCAACCGCCGCGGCTCGCGCCCTTTCACCCCGGCGGAAGCTCGGCTAGGCGAGGGGGATGCCGATCCACCATCATTGCGACCTGGCGATCCTGGGCGGGGGGCTTGCCGGGGGGCTGATCGCGCTGGCGCTCGCCGAGCGGCGGCCGGAGTTGACGTTGCGGCTGGTCGACGCGGGCGAGCGGTTCGGCGGCAACCATCTCTGGTCCTTCTTCGACAGCGACGTCGCGCCGCAGGACCGCTGGATCGTCGAGCCCGTCGTCGGCCATGCCTGGAATGGCTACGACGTGGCCTTCCCCGGCCATGCGCGCACCCTCGACGCGCGCTACCACAGCATCGAGTCCGAGCGGCTCGATGCGGTGCTGCGCGCACGGCTGCCGGCCGAGTCGCTGCTGACCGGCCGCCGCGTGCTCGCGGCGAGCGCGACCGCGGCGGTGCTCGACGACGGCGAGCGGATCGAGGCCAAGGGCGTGATCGACTGCCGCGGCCCGGCCGACCTGTCGCTGCTCGACTGCGGCTGGCAGAAGTTCGTCGGCCAGGAGCTGGTGCTCGATCGGCCGCACGGGCGTGAGCGGCCGATGGTGATGGACGCGCGGGTCGCGCAGCTCGACGGCTATCGCTTCGTCTACTGCCTGCCGCTCGCCCCCGACCGGATGTTCGTCGAGGACACCTATTACAGCGACGGTCCCGAGCTCGACGTTCCCGCGCTGCGCCAGCGCATCCGCGCCTATGCCGAGGCGCAGGGCTGGCGGATCGCCGAGGTCGCGCGCGAGGAGTGCGGCGTGCTGCCGGTGGCGATGGGCGGCGACTTCGACGGCTATTGGCAGTCGGGTCCGTCGGTCGCGAAGGCGGGGATGCGCGCCGGGCTGTTCCACCCGCTCACCGGCTATTCGCTGCCCGATGCGGTGCGCACCGCCGGGCGGATCGCCGCGGCGTCCGATCTGTCGGCCCCGGCGCTCGACGAGTTGACGCACGCGCTCGCGCGCACGACATGGCGCGAGCGGGGATTCTACCGCATGCTTTCCGCACTGTTGTTCAGGGCAGCGAAGCCCGAGGCGCGCTATCGCGTGCTCGAGCGTTTCTACCGTCTGGACGCGCGGCTGATCGGGCGCTTCTATGCCGGTCGGTCGAACGGTGCGGACAAGCTGCGCGTGCTTGCCGGCAAGCCGCCGGTCCCGGTGGCACGCGCGATACGGGCGATTTGGGACATGCAGGCCGGCGGCCGGGAGAAACGGATTTGAGAACGGCAACGGTGATCGGCGCGGGCTTCGGCGGCTTGGCGCTCGCCATCCGCTTGCAATCGGCCGGGGTCGAGACGACGCTGATCGAGGGCCGCGAAAAGGCCGGCGGCCGCGCATATGTCTACGAGCGCGACGGCTTCGTGTTCGACGGCGGCCCGACCGTCATCACCGATCCCGAGGCGCTGCGCGAGCTGTGGACGCTGTCGGGGCACGAGATGGCGTGGGACGTCACGCTGGAGCCGGTCAGCCCCTTCTACCGGCTCAACTGGGCCGACGGCACCAACTTCGACTATTCGAACGACGACACGTCGCTCCGCGCGGAGATCGCGAAGCTCGATCCGCAGGACGTCGACGGCTACGCGCGCTTCCTCGAATATTCGAAGGGCGTGTACGAGGAAGGCTATGTGAAGCTCGGCACGGAGTCGTTCCTCGACTTCCGCTCGATGCTCAAGGCCGCGCCGTCGCTCGCGAAGTATCAGGCGTGGCGTTCGGTCTACGACGTGGTGTCCGGCTTCGTGAAGAACGAGAAGCTGCGCCAGGCGCTGAGCTTCCACACGCTGCTGGTCGGCGGCAACCCCACCTCCACCAGCGCGATCTATGCGCTGATCCACAAGCTGGAGCGCGACGGCGGCGTCTGGTTCGCCAAGGGCGGCACCGGCCAGCTGGTGTCGGGCATGGTCGCGCTGTTCGAGCGGCTGGGCGGCACGCTGATCCTGGGCGATCCGGTGACCGAGATCGAGACGCTGGGCGATCACGCCACCGGCGTCGTCACGCGCAGCGGCAAGCGCATCGCCGCCGACGCGGTGGCGAGCAACGCCGACCTGATGCACAGCTACAAGGAATTGCTGCGCAACTCCCGCAGCGCCAGGCGCACCACCGCCCGGCTGGAGAAGAAGCGCTTCTCGCCCTCGCTGTTCCTGGTGCATTTCGGCATCAAGGGCACGTGGCCGGGCATTCCGCACCACATGATCCTGTTCGGCCCGCGCTATCAGGGGCTGCTGTCCGACATCTACGATCACGGCGTGCTGTCGGAGGATTTCTCGCTCTACCTCCACCACCCGACCGTCACCGATCCGAGCCTTGCGCCCGAGGGGCATTCGACGTTCTACGCGCTGGCGCCGGTGCCGCACATGGGCAAGCTGCCGATCGACTGGGCGACGATCGGCCCGATGTACGAGAAGCGGATCCTGGACGAGGTCGGCCGCCGGCTGATCCCCGACATCCACGAGCGGATCGTCACCAAGTTCAGCTATGCGCCGCCCGATTTCGCGAACGACCTCAACGCGCATCTCGGCTCGGCCTTCTCGCTGGAGCCGACTCTGACGCAGAGCGCCTATTTTCGCGCGCACAACCGCGACGACCATATCCCGAACCTCTATTTCGTGGGCGCGGGCACCCACCCCGGCGCCGGCATCCCCGGAGTCGTGGCGAGCGCGAAGGCGACCGCCCGGCTGATGCTCGACCGCGGCCGCTGAGGCCGATCTCTCAAGGACAGATTCCGTGAAGCGACTGGCGATCTATTGCGGTTCGGCGACCCCGTCGGACCCGGTCTATATCGAATGCGCGCGCGGCGTCGGGCGGACGCTCGCCGAACGCGGCATCGGCGTCGTCTACGGCGGCGGGCGGCTGGGGCTGATGGGCGCGGTCGCCGACGGCGCGCTGGCGGCGGGCGGCGAGGTGATCGGCGTGATCCCGACGGCGCTCGTCAACGCCGAGGTCGCGCACCGCGGCTGCACCGAGCTCCACGTCGTCGAGACGATGCACCAGCGCAAGCAGGCGTTCACCGACCTGTCCGACGGGTTCGTCACCATTCCCGGCGGCACCGGCACGATGGACGAGCTGTGGGAGGCGATGAGCTGGGCGCAGCTCGGCTATCACCGCAAGCCCGTCGGGCTGCTCAACGTGGCCGGCTATTACGACGGGCTGATCGCGTTCGTCGACAAGATGGCCGAGGTCGGCTTCCTGCGGCCCATGCACCGCGACATCCTGCTGATCGACGACCAGCTCGGCGCGCTGCTCGATCGCATGGCGAACCACCAGGTCGCGCGCCCGATCTTCTCCATGTCGAGCAGCGAGCTCTAAGCGTGGCGTCGCACGCTGAGCGACCGAGCCGCGCCGCGATCGTCGCGACCGCCGGTGAGACGATCGCCGGCGGATCGAAGAGCTTCGCGGCGGCGAGCCGGTTGTTCGACCGCCCGACGCGCGAGCGTGCCTGGCTGCTCTATGCCTGGGCGCGCGCGTGCGACGACCTGGCCGACGGGCAGGACCTGGGCCACGGCATGACCGCGGTCGCCGACGCGCCCGAGCGGCTGGCGCGGATCGCCGCCGGGACCGAGGCGGCACTGGCGGGCGAATGGGTCGGCGATCCGGCGTTCGACGCGCTGCGGCTGGTCGCGGCCGAAGCGCGGCTGCCGCACGCGCTGGTGCGCGACGTGGTGGCGGGCTTCGCGCTCGATGCCGAGGACTGGCGCCCGCGCAGTGAGGACAACCTCTACCGCTATTGCTACCATGTCGCCGGGGCGATCGGTTGCCTGATGGCGGTGGTGATGGGGGTCGATCCGGCGGACGAGGACACGCTCGACCGCGCCTGCGACCTAGGCATCGCGTTCCAGCTCTCCAACATCGCGCGCGACCTGTGCGAGGATGCCGCGGCCGAGCGCTGCTACCTGCCGATCGAATGGCTGGTCGAGATGGACGTGCCGCCGGGCGAGCATATGAAGCCGCCCTTCCGCCACCGCATCACGGTGCTCGCCAGGCGGCTGGTCGACACCGCCGAACGCTATGAGGCGAGCGCGCGCGAGGGCACCCCGGCGCTGCCGTTCCGCGCCGCCTGGGCGGTACTGGCCGCCGCCGACATCTACGGCGGCATCGGCCGCGCCGTCGTTGCGCGCGGCGAGCATGCCTGGGACCACCGCGTCACCACGTCGAAGGGGCAGAAGCTCGCCGCGATCGGCAGGGCGCTGGTGGCGGCGCAGGCGCGCGCGACGCGCTATCCGCGCACGGCGCGCGATCCCGATCTGTGGACGCGGCCCCGCCACGGGTGAGGGTTCGCTTCTCTCCTGATTCGAGCAGCCGAGGTGGATCGGCGATTGAGGCCAACCGGAATCGTCATGCCAGCGAAGGCTGGCATCCAGACACGCTACGGGCGCGACTCCAGCCGCTGCGGCAATGGATCCTGGCTTCCGTCAGGATAACGATGGTGTGGGAAGGGGAGAGAAGCGGCTCTCCGGTTCCCGATGCTCGGGAACCGGAGCCGTTCTGGTGCGGTCGAGAAGACTCGAACTTCCACGGCCTTTCGGCCACAACGACCTCAACGTTGCGCGTCTACCAGTTCCGCCACGACCGCACGTGAACACCGTGGGGGTAACCCCCGGCTGGTAGGCGAGCGCCCCTAGCAGCCGATTCACCCCCATGCAACCGGCTTCGCGACTTTCGTGCGACCAAAGTGCCGGCTAGAGCCCTGCCTCGCCGCTTTTTTCGAGTGTTTCCCGTGTCGTCGATCGCCTCCCCCGCCCAGATTCCCTCGCCCCGCGCGGAAGTGCGGCGGCTGCTGGGGCTCGCCTGGCCGGTGATGCTCACCAGCCTCAACTGGACGCTGCTCCACGTCACCGACGTGGTGATGGTCGGCATGGCGGGCACGCGCGAGGTCGCGGCGCTGGGGGCGAGCCGGTCGCTGACCTTCGTCGGCATCGTCGTCGTGCTCGGCTGGCTGTCGGGCGTGCTGGTGTTCGCGTCGCGTGCCGACGGCGCCCGCGACCTGCCCGCCACCGGCCGCGTGCTGCACGAGGGGCTGGTCGCCGCGGTGCTGCTGGGGCTGGCGAGCGGCGGCATCCTGTTCGCCTTCGCCGCGCCGCTGCTGCGGCTGCTCGGCGTCGCGCCCGATCTCGTCCCCGCCGCCGCGGCGGTGGTGCGGACGATGGCCTTCGCCTACCCGTTCCAGCTGCTGAGCATCGCCGCCGGCTTCTTCCTCGAAGGGATCAGCCGGCCGCGGCGGGTGGCCGCGGTCAATCTGGGCTTGCTGCCGATCAACGCGTTGCTCGCCTGGGCGCTGGTCGCCGGGCACCTCGGGCTGCCGGCGCTCGGCGCGGTCGGTGCGGCGCTGGCGACCGCGATCGCCTCGGCGATCGGAGCGGTCGCGCTGCTGCTGGGGGTGCTGGGGCTGCCCGACGCCGCCGTGCGCCACGTCGGCCGCTGGCGGGGCGCAGCGGCGCCGAGCTGGCAGGGCGTGCGCGCGCTGCTCGGCTTCGGGCTGGTGCCGGCGGTGGCCTCGGGGCTCGAGCTCGTCGGCTTCGCGGTGCTGATCGGCCTTTCGACCCAGCTGGGCGGCGCGGCCGCGCATGCGTTCCAGATCGTCTTTTCGATCCACAACGTCACCTTCGCGATCGCGCTCGGACTCGGGTCCGCCGCCGGGGTGCGCGCGGGCAATGCGGTGGGGCAGGGGCTGCCGCGCCGCGCGGTCGCCCGCGGCGTGCTCGCGGCCGGGCTTGGCGCCGGCGCGACCGGCCTCCTCGCGCTGGGCCTGCTGGGATCGGCCGGCTGGATCACCGGGTTGTTCCCCGCGACCGACGAGGTCCACCGGCTCGCCGCGGCGATGCTGCTGTGCTGGGCACCCTTCATCCTATTCGACGGGGTGCAGGTGGTGCTGGTCTATGCCCTGCGCGCGCTCGGCGACCAGGTGGTGGCGGGGGGCAACAGCATCGTCGCCTTCTTCGTCGTCACCGGCGGCGTCGGCTGGCTGCTGGTCGGCGCCGGTGTCGGACCGCTGGCGCTCGCCTGGGCATCGGGGATCGGGATGGTGGTGGCAGCGCTGCTCCACGCCGCGCGACTGGCTTGGCTCGCGCGGCGGATGGGATAGCGGAGCGGGCGCCGTTCGTCAGGCGAGCGGCGGCCCGTTCAGAACCCGTTGACGAAGCTCAGTTCTAGCATCTTGGAATTGGCGGGCACGTCCAGCTTGGCGGAGTTGAACATCATGCTGCCGCTCGGGCCCAGCTCGCGCTGTGAGGGCGTGATCGTCCAGCTGTAGACGACGCGCTCGCTCTGGTCCTTCAGGTCGACGCGGATGTCGGGGACGCGCTGGCGCTCGCCGGTCGGATTCACGACCTTGCCGGAGATTGCGAACAGCTCGTTGCCGCTCGACAGGTTGCGGCGCTCGATCTGCTTGTCGGCGAACAGCAGCGGCGTGTCGATCCGGCCGATCGGCAGCCCCACCTTCGCGGCGATGCTGGGCGCGCCGAGATAGAGGATCGCGGCGATGCCGACGAGCATCGCGACGCTGGCCGCGATCGCGGCGGCGGTCCAGCTGCGGATCGGGTTGCGGCGCGGACGGAACGGTGGGCGCGGCGCGAAGGCGTCGTAGCGGCGCGGTTCGCCGCGCGCGGCGCGCTCCGCCTCGGGATCGACATAGTGGTGCGACGGCGGGGTGGGCGCCGCGACGGGGCCAGGCGCCGCCACCGGTGCGGGCGCGGGCGCGGGTGCGGGGTCGGCGGGGGGCGGTGCCGCCGCTTCCGTCGTCGGGGTCTCGGCCGCGACGGCGGGCGTATCGCTGCCGCCCAGGTCGAGCAGCGCGGGCCGCTGGAACCAGCTGTGCTTGCAGCTCGCGCAGCGCACGGTGCGCCCCTCGGGCCCGATCGCCTGGTCGGGCACCATGTAACGCATGTGGCACTGGGTGCACTCGAGGATCATCGACGCGGCAATTCCGATTGGGGCATGGCGATCCTAAGCATGGGGGGAGCGGTGCTGGCAAGGGTGCTGGCCGGGCTTGGCGCGGCTTCCGGTACGTCGCCCGCTTGAGCAGGTCCGGCGGCTGTGCGATGGCGGCGGCGCGAAGCTTCAAACGGGGTGGCCGGCGCCGGCGATGGCCAATATCGTACAATTCGAGAATGTCGGCCTTCGCTACGGCAACGGCGCAGAGACGCTGTCCGACGTGAGCTTCGCGCTGAGCGCGGGCTCCTTCTATTTTCTCACCGGCCCGTCGGGCGCGGGCAAGACCTCGCTGCTCAAGCTGCTCTACCTCGCGCAGCGGCCCAGCCGCGGCGTGATCCGGCTGTTCGGCGAGGATGCGGTGCTGCTGCCGCGTGCGCGCCTCCCCGGCTTCCGTCGGCGCATCGGCGTGGTGTTCCAGGATTTCCGGCTGGTCCCGCACCTCTCCGCCTACGACAATATCGCGCTGCCGCTGCGCGTCGCCGGCGTGTCCGAGAGCGACGTCGCGGTGCCGGTGAACGAGATGCTCGCCTGGGTGGGGCTGTCCGACCGCGCCGACGCGCCGCCCCCGACTCTGTCCGGCGGCGAGCAGCAGCGCATCGCCATTGCCCGCGCGGTGATCGCCCGGCCCGAGATCCTGGTCGCCGACGAGCCGACCGGGAACGTCGATCCCGACATGGCCGAACGGCTGCTGCACCTGTTCGAATCGCTCAACCGGCTCGGCACGACGGTGGTGGTCGCGACCCACGACTACGAATTGCTTCAGCGCATCCCCGATGCGCGGATGATGCGGCTCGAAAAGGGGCGGCTCGCCGACCCGACCGGGCAGATGCGCTTCCCGCCCGCGTCGGGAAGGACGCGCTGATGGCGATGCGCGCGAGCGACCGGCGGCTGCTGGGCGATCGGCAGGGGCGCCGCACAATGGTGTGGATCATGGCGATCATGATCTTCCTGACCGTGCTCGCCGCGGCGATGGGCCTCGCGGTGGCGGGTGCCGGCGCGACGCTCGACCGCCAGCTCGCCGGCCGGCTGACGGTGCAGGTGGTGGAGGCCGATGCCGCCCGCCGCGACGCCGCGGTGGCGGGGTTGCTCGCCGGGCTGCGCCGCTCGCCGCTGGTGGCGCGCGCCGCCGAGGTCGACCGCGCGCAGCTTGCCGAGCTGATGCGGCCGTGGCTGGGCGAGGCGGGGCTCGATGCCGACCTGCCGATCCCGGCGATGATCGACGTCGACCTCAACCAGAGCGACGACGCCGCGGTCGCGGCGGTGACGCGCATCGCCCGCGCCGCCAGCCCGGCGGTGCGGGTCGACTGGCATGCGAGCTGGCTGGCACCGGTACGCGGTTTCCTGCGCACGCTCGGCTGGGTGGCGTTCGGGCTGGTCGCGGTGATGGCGACCGCGACCGCGGCGGTGGTGCTGCTCGCGGCGCGCGCGGGGCTGGACACGCACCGCGGAACGATCGACATCCTCCACATGCTCGGCGCCACCGACGTCCAGATCGCCCGGCTGTTCCAGCACCGGATCGCCGTCGACACGCTGACCGGCGGGCTGATCGGCACGCTCGGCGGGCTGGCGGTGGTGCTGCTGGTCGGGGTCCAGCTCGGCGCGCTCGAATCGCAGGTGCTCGCCGGACTGGGGCTCTCCACGCTCGACTGGCTGCTGATCGTCGCGACGCCGATCGCGTTCATGCTGCTGGCGATGGTCGCGGCGCGCGGCGCGGTGCTGCGCGCGCTGGGCAAGGTGCTGTGATCCGGCGGCTCGCCTCGGTGGTGGTGATCGCCTGGGTGCTCGGCTTTGCGCTGTTCACCGTCTCGCTGCCGAGCCCGGCGCCCGACGCGCTGGTCACCGACGCGGTGGTGGTGCCGACCGGCGGCCCCGGCCGCATCGACCGTGGCCTGACGCTGCTGCGGAGCGGCAAGGCCAAGCGCATGCTGGTCACCGGCGTCGACCCCGACGTGCGCCCGGGCGAGCTCGCCGCCGCTTACAAGGTCCCGGCCGAGGTCATCGCCTGCTGCGTCGACCTGGGGCACGAGGCGGTCGACACCCGCTCCAACGCCGACGAGACCGCCGAATGGGTCCAGACGCACGGCTATCGCACGGTGCGGCTGGTGACGTCCGACTGGCATATGGCCCGCGCCGCGCTCGAGCTGCGCCACGCGCTCGACGGCGGGGTGGAAGTGATCGCCGATCCGGTCCCTGGCACGCCACGCTTCGGCATCCTGTTCGACGAGTACAACAAATATCTGGTGCGCCGGGTGGTGCTGTGGCTGGGGATCGGCGGATGATCCTCTGGCTGCGGACGCTCGCGTTCAACTGCGTCTTCTACGCGTTCACCGTGGCGATCGTGGTGTCGGTGCCGCTGGTCGCGCTCGCCGGCCCCGACGCGCTGCGACGCCATGCCGAGCTGTGGGCGCGCGTCCAGGGCGTGCTCGCACGGCTGCTGCTGGACGTGCACGTGCGCGTCGAGGGGGAGGTGCCCGCGGGGCCGATCCTGTTCGCCGCCAAGCACCAGGCGATGTTCGAGACGCTGGAGCTCGCCTGGCGGATCGGCGCGCCGATGATCGTGATGAAGCGCGAGCTCACCCGCATCCCGCTGTGGGGCTGGGCGGCGCGGCGTTACGGCAGCATCGGTATCGACCGCGCGGCGGGCGCCGAGGCGCTGCGCGCGATGCTGCGCGAGGCGAAGGCGGCGCGCACCACCGGCCGCGCGGTGCTGATCTTTCCCGAAGGGACGCGGGTGCTGCCTGGGGAAACGCCGCCGCTGCGCTCGGGCTTCGCCGGGCTCTACAAGGCGCTCGGCATGCCGGTGGTGCCGGTTGCGCTCGACAGCGGCCGGCTGTGGCCGCGCAAGGGGGTACGCCGGCCGGGCACGATCACGCTGCGCTTCGGCGCGCCGATCCCGCCCGGGCTGCCCCGCGCCGAGATCGAGGCGCGGGTCCATGCCGGGATCAACGCGCTGGAGCCCGCCGCCGCGGACGAAACGGTTCAGATCCCCGCGTACCAGTCGTAGTCGGCGAGGTCCTCCCACAGCCCGCCCTTGCCGCCGGCGATGCCGTCGAGGCTGGCGACCGCCTCGATCCGCTCGACGTATTTGGCGTGCTTGTAGCCGAGCTGGCGCTCCACCCGCAGGCGCAGCGGCGCGCCGTTGGGGATCGGCAGCAGCCGGTCGTTCAGCGCCCAGGCGAGGATCGTCTGCGGGTGGAAGGCGTCGACCAGGTCGATCGACTCGTAATAGGGCTGCCCGCCGATCCGGTCGGCGCAGTGGAACACCAGATAGCGGGCACCGTCGCGCAGGCCGGCCAGATCGAGCAGCCGCGACAGCCGCGGCCCCGCCCATTTGCCGATCGCGCTCCACCCCTCGACGCAGTCGTGGCGGGTGATCTGGGTGCGGCCGGGCATCGATCGGATCTGCGCGAGCGACAGCGACAGCGGCCGTGCGACCAGCCCGTCGATGGTGAGTCGCCAGTCGGCGAAACCGGCGGCGGCATGGGCGGCATAGGCGTCGCCGCCGGGGCGCGCGGTGCCGTTGGAGCGGAACACCGGCGAGCGCTGGTCCGGGCGGTATTCGCGGGCGAGCGCGTTGCGCGCGCTCAGCCCGCGTTGGAGCCAGCGCTGCGCGTCCTCGCCGCGGAACAGCACGTCGCGCACCGCGGGGGACTGGCCGAGCCGGTCGCAGCCGGTGACGAGCCCCGCGGCGCCCGCGGTGATGCCGGCGAGGATGCGGCGGCGGGTGAGGATTCGGCTCATCGCTGTTCCTCCTCGGGTACGCGCCACCAGCCCGTGAGCATCGAGCGCACCTCGTTGATCGGCCCGGCGAGGATCACCAGCACGAGATGGATGACCGTGAACACGACGATCGCGGCCGCGGCGAGGAAGTGGATCGAGCGGGCCGAGGCGCGGCCGCCGAACAGGTCGAGCAGCCAGGGCCAGGCCGCGTTCATGCCGGGCGACAGGGTGATGCCGGTGAGGATCACCAGCGGCAGCACCCCGAACAGCATCGCGACGTAGCTCAGCTTCTGGAAGCTGTTGTAGTCGCGCGGCGCCTCCGGATCGTGGAAGCGGAAGGCGAGGTGCGCGCGGAAATCCGCCCACAGGTGCCGCGGGGCCAGCTCGCCCCGGCGGATCGTCAGGTCGCGCGCGATGTGGCGGTTGACGAGGCTGCCGAGCAGGAACAGCAGCAGCCCGAACCCCAGCACCAGCGCGAAGAACAGGTGCCAGCGCCGAGCGAGCGCGAGATTGTAGGTCGACGGGATCGTCAGCCAGCCGGGAAAGCGCGAAAAGCTGATCCACGGCGTGTCGAAGTTCGCGCCGTACTCGCCCCAATAGAGGTGCGGATGGGCGTTGAGGATCGTCAGCCCGCTGCCGATCATCACGAAGATCGCAACGGCGTTGATCCAGTGCCACAGCCGGGTGAGCGGGCGATGGCGATAGACGCTGCGGGGCGGCGGGGGACTCACCGGAGGCAAGATAGGCGCGATGGCTGCCGCCCGGTAGCCCCGTCGCGCGTTGGGGCGGAATGACCGACTTCCACTTCTACGAACCCGCCGCCGGCCACGGCCTGCCGCACGATCCATTCAACGCCATCGTGGCACCCCGGCCGATCGGCTGGATCAGCACGCTGGGCGCCGAGGGCCGCCGCAACCTGGCGCCCTACAGCTTTTTCAACGCGTTCAACTACCAGCCGCCGCTGATCGGCTTCGCATCGCAGGGGCGCAAGGACAGTCTCGCCAATTGCGAGGCGACGGGCGAGTTCGTCTGGAACCTCGCGACGCGGGCGCAGGCGGAGGCGATGAACGCCAGTTCGGCGGCGACCGACGCCGACGAGTTCGCGCTCGCCGGGCTCGACGCGCTGCCTTCGCGCCTGGTGGCGCCGCCGCGGGTGGCGGGCAGCCCGGTGCAGTTCGAATGCAAGGTGACCCAGATCGTCCGGCTGGAGACCAAGGAGCATCGTGCGCTCGACCAATGGCTGGTGCTGGGCGAGGCGGTCGGCATCCACATCGACCGCGCGCTGCTGGAGGACGGCACCTATCAGACCGCCCGCGCCCGCCCGATCGTGCGCGGCGGTGGTCCGGCGGATTACTTCGAGATCACAGAGGATGCGCTGTTCCGGATGCGCCGGCCGGGATAGAAGTCGCTCGCGCGAAAGCGGCATGCTCCGTATCCTGGTGTCATGACCCAACAGGATCAGAGCTCCGAGTCGCAGCGGTACTGGCGGGACGGTTATGTCCCGCTCCGCGGCCTCTTCCCGCGCGAGATACTCGACACGTTCTACATGCGGATGCGGGCCGATCTGGATGCGGCGGGCAGGCCGTTGCAGTCGTTCGTAGCAGAAGGGCCGCTGCTGCGCGGGCGCGCCATCGAGCTCTACGGCTACCAGTACGCCCCGATGCTCGCCTTCCTGTGGGGGCTCACGCCGCGCATGGCGCAGGCGACAGGGCGCGATCTGCTGCCGACCTACGCCTATTTCCGCGCCTATCAGCAGGGCGATATCTGCCGTGTGCATTACGACCGGCCGTCCTGCGAACACAGCCTTTCGCTGACCGTCGCCTATGGCGAGGACCGGCCGTGGGCGTTGTCCGTCGCGGCCGAGGCGGGTGAGGGCCCTACCGGAGAGGTCACGGAGGACTTCGGCGGGCGACGCTATGCCTCGGTCGCGATGGCACCCGGCGATGGCGTTCTCTACCAGGGAACCCATCGGCTGCACGGGCGGCTGGATCCCAATCCCAACAGCTGGTCGGCGCACCTGTTTCTCCACTGGGTGGAGCGTGGCGGCCGCTACGGCGAACATGCGTTCGATCGACCGGCGATCGAACGGGCGATGCGCCGACCGTGATGATCAGCCGTAGGCGCGCAGGAAGAACGCGACCGTCGTCACGCCGGTGACGGCGAGCGTCCACAGCCGGATGGTGCGTGCCGACAGCCGCTCGCCGAGCCAGGCGCCGCCCCAGCCGCCGACGATGCCGCCCAGCAGCATCGGCACGCACGCCCACCACGCCACCATGCCGAACGCGGCGAACACGATCGCCGCGGCGAAGTTGGCGGTGGCGAGGATCAGCGTGCGCGGCGCCGCCATGTGCTTGGGGTCGGTGCCGACCAGCAGGCCGTAGACCGCGGTCATCATCATGCCGATGCCGCCGCCGAAATAGCCGCCGTAGATGCCGAGCAGCAGCTGCGCGGCGACCAGCGTGGTGGCGCCGATCGTCACCCGCGCGCGCAGCCAGGCCGCACCGCGCTGCCCCGCCGCGATCGCGGCGAAGGCGAACAGCAGCAGCCAGGGCACGATCACGTCGAACGCGGTCGGCGGCGTCACCACCAGCAGGTAGCTGCCGGCGAGCGCGGCGAAGAAGTTGACCGCGTTGAGCAGGCGGATCGGCACACCGCCCAGCGGCGCCAGTCCGCGCCGGAAGGTCCAGGCGCTCGCCATCGCGGCGGGCTGCATCGCGACGTTGCTGGTCGCGTTCGCGATGGTCGAGGGCAGACCGACGCCGACCAGCACCGGCATCGTCGCAAAGGCGCCGCCGCCGGCCAGCGCGTTCATCGCGCCGCCGACGCAGCCCGCGCCTGCGGCCAGCGCGATCGCCCCCCAGTCCACGCCGGTCAGCCCAGCGCTGCCATCTTCTCCTCCGCCTCGCGATCCATCTGCGCGCGGCTCTTCTTCTCGGCGGCGGTCTTGAGCTGGCCGCAGGCCGCATCGATGTCGCGGCCGCGCGGGCGGCGGACGGGGGCGGAAATGCCGCCCTCGAACACGATGTCGGAGAACGCCTTCACCCGGTCGGGCGTCGAGCATTCGTACGGCGCGCCGGGCCAGGGGTTGAACGGGATCAGGTTGACCTTGGCCGGCAGCTGGTACTTGCGCAGCAGGCGGACGAGCTCGTGCGCGTCGGCGTCGCTGTCGTTCTTGTCCTTGAGCATCACATATTCGAAGGTGATGCGGCGCGCGTTGTTGGCGCCGGGGTAGTCGGCGCAGGCCTGCAGCAGCTCCTCGATGCCATATTTCTTGTTGAGCGGCACGATCTCGTCGCGAACGTCCTTGGTCACCGCGTGGAGCGACACCGCCAGGTTGACGCCGATCTCCTCACCCGCGCGCGCCATCATCGGCACCACGCCTGAAGTGGAGAGGGTGATTCGCCGCTTCGACAGCGCCAGGCCGTCGCCGTCCATGACGATCTGCAACCCGGCCTTGACCTCGTCGAAGTTATACAGCGGCTCGCCCATGCCCATCATCACGATGTTGGTGAGCATGCGCCCTTCCGGGCTCGACGGCCATTCGCCGAGCCCGTCGCGCGCGAGCATCACCTGGCCGACGATCTCCCCGGCGGTCAGGTTGCGCACCAGCCGCATCGTGCCGGTGTGGCAGAAGCGGCAGTTGAGCGTGCAGCCCACCTGGCTGGAGACGCACAAGGTGCCGCGGTCGGCGTCCGGGATGAACACCATCTCGTAATCCTGCCCGTCGGGCGAGCGCAGCAGCCACTTGCGCGTGCCGTCGTTCGACACCTGCGCCTCGACCACCTCGGGCCGGCCGACGACGAAGCGCTCGGCCAGCCACGGGTGCTGCGCCTTGGCGATGTCGGTCATTGCCGAGAACTCGGTGGCGCCGCGGTTGTAGATCCAGTGCCACAGCTGCTTGGCGCGCAGCTTGGCCTGCTTGGGTTCCAGCCCGGCGCTTTCCAGCGCCTCGCGGATCTCCGGCTTCGACAGCCCGACCAGATCGACTCGGCCGTCGGGGCGCGGCGCCTTGGCCGTCGTGCGGGGCACGGGCACGGGATCGATGTGCCCCGGAATGGGCATCGGCGGCGTCGACACTGTCAGCATGGCCGCGCATATAGTCGAAAATCCGCGGCATTTCCATGCCCGGCGACGGCGGCAGCGGCGGCGGCCTCAGCCGCGCAGGCAGGCGAGCGCGGCGGCGTCGATCGCGGTCGCGGCGCCGCTCAGCGCATAGACGTCGGCGAAGGGACGGCCGCCCGCCGTCACGCTCTCGACGCTCATGCTGCGTGCCGAGCGCATCGCCGTCACGATCGCGCGGTCGGCGTCGGCGTCGGGCGCCCAGGCGTCGAGGTCGCCGGCGCGCAGCGGGAAGCGGCGGTCGCCGATCGACAGCGTCACCTTGGCGCTCGGCGACCGCTTCCGGCTCAGCCGCAGGTGGAGCTGGTTGCGGACGTGCGCGCCGGGCCAGCTCGCGACGCTGGCGAAGGGATAGAGCGCGGTGCGGCGCGAGATCGGCTTGGCGATCGCGTAGCAGCGACGCGGCGACATGTCGGCGAAGGCGCCCCAGCGCTCGAAGATGCCGAGCGTCCGCTTGGGGCCGGTCGTCGGTGCCGCCGGTGCCGCCTGCGCGAGCGCTGCCGCGGCGAGCAGCACCGCGATCACGCCGGCGCCGCGCCCGATGCGCCGCCCTGGCCGGTGTGCACCACCGTCTCGAGGCCGTGCTCGATCTTCACGACCGAGCCCTGCGGCAGATCGGGAGCGACGGGGGCGGCGAACTGCGGCAGCACGTCCATGCCGGTCATCACCCCGCGCAGGATGCGGCTCGACATGCCGTGCATGATGACCAGCCGGTCGCCGGGATCGTCATCGGTATCGGCGAGCCAGCCCGACACCCGCGTCGCGATCGCGTCGTACCATTCGCCGCCCGGCGGCGGCCGGCGGTAGAGGTTGTACGCCGGGTCCATGAAGTCCGCCGATTCGAGCGCCACGTCGCGATAGTAGCGGCCGGTCCACGCGCCCATGCCGATCTCGATCAGCCGCGCGTCGGTGCGCGCCTGGTGCCAGTCGAGCTCGAGATGCTCGGCGATGATCGCCAGCGTCTGGAGCGCGCGTCCGGCGGTCGACGCCCACAGCGTGAGCCTGGGGCGGGGGCCGAGCAGATCGCGCAGCGCCGCCCCCATCGCATCGGCCTGGGCGAAGCCGGCGCGGGTCAGCGGGGTGTGCGGGTGGTCGCCCTGCATCCGCTGGGCGACGTTGTAGACCGTCTCGCCATGCCGCGCGATGAAGTCGCGGCCTAGGCGGGATGTGGGGTGCGCTGCCTTGTTCGCCATCGTCCTGCTTTCAAGCCCCTGTTGCGCGAATGCAACGAAAATCCCGGTTTAGCTGCGGTTCATGCAACCGACAGACGCGCTGCCTATTTGAGCGCTGTGCCCGCGTATCCGGGCAACAATGTAGGAGTTTGTTATGCGTTATGCCGCTCTCGGCCTGCTGGCCGCTTCCACCGCCTTCGCCGCCCCGGCGTTCGCGCAGGACGTCAACCCGACCTTCACCGGCCCGCGCGTCGGCATCGTCGGCGGCTATGACGGCGTCCGTCCCGGCAGCAGCGAGGATTCGGACATCGACGGCGACAACCAGACGGTCGACGGCTTCCTCTACGGTGTCGATGCCGGCTACGACGTCGCCCTGGGCGGCGCGCTGGTGGGCGTCGAGGCCGAGCTGACCGACTCGACCGGCAAGGTGAAGGCCAACCGCAGCGACCCGAACTACTTCGGCTATGGCCGCGTCAGCCCCGGCCGCGACATCTATCTGGGTGTCCGCGCGGGCGTGATGGCGACCCCGTCGACGCTGGTCTACGCCAAGGGCGGCTACACCAACGCCAAGCTCAACGTGGTGGGCTATGACGGCGACGTCGACGTCGACCAGAACTACGAGCTGGACGGCTACCGCATCGGTGCGGGCGTCGAGCAGGCGATCGGCACCAACACCTATGCCAAGCTCGAGTATCGCTACTCCAACTATTCCAGCGCCGACTTCCGCTTCGGCGACGGCACGGACAGCGGCAGCTTCGACGTCGACACCGATCGTCACCAGGTCGCCGTCGGCGTGGGCATGCGCTTCTAAGCGTTCTTCCGCCGGATAGCGTCGGCGGGATGCCCGTCGCGCCCGTCGCCCACGCGATCAATCGGAACAAGGAGGGTCGGAGCAGCTTGCTCCGGCCCTTTTTTGCGCGCTAGAGGTGGCGCGATGGACCAATCCCACCCCTTCGGGTGGCCAGGACGAGGGCGGGCGCCCGGGGGTTTGAGAAGATGAAGGCGACGATCGAACGCGCGACCCTGTTGAAGGGGCTGAGCCACGTCCAGTCCGTCGTCGAGCGGCGGAACACGATTCCCATCCTGTCGAACGTGCTGATCGAGGCGGCCGAGAGCGGCTCGATGCGGCTGATGGCGACCGACCTCGACCTGCAGATCGACGAGACGGTGGCGGCGGCGGTCGACCAGCCTGGCGCGATCACGGTGTCGGCGCACACGCTGTTCGACATCGCGCGCAAGCTTCCCGAGGGGGCGCAGGTGCAGCTGTCGGCCTCCGAAGGGCGGCTGACGATCGTGGCGGGGCGCGCGCGCTTCAACCTGGCGACGCTGCCGCGCGACGACTTCCCGGTGATCGCCGAGGGCGAGCTGCCGACCCAGTTCGAGCTGCCGGCGGAGATGCTCAAGCAGATCATCGACAAGACGCGCTTCGCGATCTCGACCGAGGAGACGCGCTACTATCTGAACGGCATCTTCCTGCACGTGGCGGAGGATTCGAACGGCGAGCCGGTGCTCAAGGCGGCGGCGACCGACGGCCACCGGCTGGCGCGCGTGACGCTGCCGCGCCCCGAGGGTGCCGAGAAGATGCCCGACGTGATCGTGCCGCGCAAATGCGTGGGCGAGCTGCGCAAGCTGCTCGACGAGGTCGACGGCTCGGTCGGCGTCTCGCTCTCGGGCTCGAAGATCCGCTTCGACCTGGGCCAGGCGATCCTGACCTCAAAGCTGATCGACGGCACCTTCCCCGATTATTCGCGCGTCATCCCGACCGCGAACGACAAGCTGCTCAAGCTCGATCCCAAGAGCTTCATGGAGGGCGTCGACCGCGTCTCCACCATCGCCACCGAAAAGACCCGTGCGGTCAAGATGGCGGTCGATCGCGACAAGATCACCCTGTCGGTGACCAGCCCGGAGAACGGCGCGGCGGCCGAGGAAGTGCCCGGCGACTACAGCTCGCTGCCGTTCGAGATCGGCTTCAACAGCCGCTACCTGCTCGACATCCTGGGCCAGATCGAGGGCGACCTTTGCGAAGTGCATCTGGCCGACGCCGCCGCACCGACGCTGATCCGCGAGAACGACAAGTCGCCCGCGCTTTACGTGCTGATGCCGATGCGGGTGTGACGGACGCCGGACCGGGAACGGTCCGGCGGCTAAGGCGGAAGCGGATCGTGGACGGTCTAGCTTGCGGCGGGAGGCGTCCGCTTCGTCGCAAGTCCGGCTGGCGCGACGACGCTGTCGCCGAGGATGATGGTCGTCGATCCTTTCGTTGCTTCTATCGCCTGCAGGAGTCGCAGGTTGGCCAACGCAGGATTGTCGCTGACGAGCCGGGCAGCGTTGCTCAGCACGCGAAGCGCGGCCTGCTCCCCCCGCGCCCGTTCGACCGCACTCTGCGCCTCCATTTTCGAGCGCTCGACGTCGGTGAACATCTTCCGGGTTTCCGGCGGCAGGTTCACGGCGGTCAGCAACACCTTGACGAAAACGGCACCGGGCACGGCGTTCTCGATCCGCGCATGGATGTCCGCCGTCAGAGCCGCGGGAGAGCCCAGAATCTCCGCCAGGGTGCGCGAACCTGAGGCGTCCAGCGCTGCCGCCGAAAGAGACGGCTGTACCGCCGGGTGAATCCCGGACGCTGCGAAAAGCCGATTCAACGGATCCACGTCGAAGGTCGCCTGAGATTCCGTGTAGGCGCGAGCATCCGTCACCGTGAGGATCGGCGACAGCGAAAGGCGGAAGGCGAACTGATCCTTCGAGAGGACCGTCACCTCCGGCAGGTTGATCGGCCGTTCGACCATCGAGACCTCGACTACCCTGGTGCGGTTCAACGGATCGAACCGCGTGTGGCGGCCGGGTGGCAACTCTCGTTGGAGCCGCCCGTCTCGGTAGAGCAGTCCCACCATCGGCGGATAGATTATCGTGACGGCACGCCCCAACCAGAGAGTCGCCGTCGCGACCGCCACGAGAATTGCGAACAGAAGAAGCGTTTCGGCCATCGATCACTCACTTTCCGGCGCCACGGCGCCGCGGCGGGAGCCCGAAGCTCGCAGAGCCACGACACGGTTGCCCGAGGGCTGGCGCCGGAAAGCTTTAGTTGGAGTGCTTCGCAGGCACTTGCTCCCGACAGCTAGGGCAGTTCTCATCTGTGCTGACCGCACCTTTCAGTGTCGCGTTCGAGAAGATGCCCCTGATGGGGAGTCGAACCCCGCAACCATGTCGGGCCCGCCCAGCCTGCGTGTCAAGCACCTCCTTCGATCTGGCTGATCTTCGGCAACGACTCCGAGCAACGCGACGGAGGGTGTCGCGGTGAAACGAGATTTGGCGCTGACCATCTGATATCTCGCCGTTGGCCGGCGAACGTTTCACTTGGTTTTGTCGGGTGCAATCTCGCATCATCGCGTAAGCGTCTCGCCCATCGCGTCCCCGCAGGTCCGGTACCATTCGGCATATGGCGTGTTGCGGACGAGGCGGCGGTTCAGGTCGCCGCTGCCGTCGTCCCACCAAACCGGGCCGCGCTCGCCCAGCGCGACCTTCGCCGCGTCGACCTGCGCGCGGGCTGCCGAGACTGCGGCGGCATCGTCGTCCTTTTGCGCGCGCCCGACCGCGCGGCGGGCGTCCATCAGCCGGTCGACCAGCGCCTGCCGCTCCGCTTCGGGGAGCGCGGGGTTGGCACGGCGCCACAGCCGGCCGCGCACGACGAGGTAGCGCCCGTCCGGCGTGATCGGCGGTGCGCTCACCGCCTCCGCCGCCAGAGCCACGCGCCGAGCGCCGCGACCCCGATCGCGGCGGCACCGGCCGCCGTGGCGGCTGCGGCGCGGCGCTGTTCGGGATGGCGCCGGCCGCCGTCGGTGCCGCTGGGCGCCGCGGGCGGGTCGAACAGCGTGCCGCGGGTATCCTCGCCGGGATCGGCCTTGGCCGACCAGCGCTCCATGAAGCCGTTCATCATCGCGGCGCCCAGGTTGGGTACGGCGAACTGGCCGAGCTTGAGCGCGAGCGCCGGGGCGCCGAGCACGGTCGTGGGGCGCGGCCGGCGGGCGAGCCGCACCACCGCCTTCGCCACCGTTTCCGGGGCGAGCGACCCCGGCGGCAGCGACAGCCGCGCGCCGGTGTAGTTGCCGGCATGGTCGATGCCGGGCGTGTCGACGAAGGTCGGGTAGACGTCGCAGACGTGGATGCCCGGCTTCTTCGACAGCTCGCCGCGCAGCGCCTCGCTGAACCCGCGCAAGCCGAACTTGCTCGCCGCATAGGCGGCGGCGAACGGCGTCGCGAAGAAGCCGCCGACCGAGATCATGTTGACCCAGGTGCCGCGGTCCTGCGCCAGGAAGATCGGCAGCACCGCATGCGCCTCGTTCATGTGGCTGACGAGGTTGGTCTCGATCACGCGCCGGTGGTCGGCGATCGGCACGTCGGCATATTTGCCGACCACCCCGGCACCGACGCAGCTGAACCACAGGTCGATCCCGCCGAGCCGGTCGCGGGCCGTCGCGGCGAAGTCGGCGACCGCGGCCGCGTCGGTGACGTCGACCGCCAGCACCTCGGCGCTGCCGCCGGCGCCGCGGCAGCGCTGGGCGGTGTCCTCCAAACCCGCCTCGCCGCGGGCGCCCAGCACCAGCCGGGCGCCCTGCCGGGCGAAGGCGATGGCGGTCGCGGCGCCGATGCCGCTCGAAGCGCCGGTGACGACGACGCGCAGGGCACGGCGGGTCATCGGCCGATCGCCTCCTTCACCTTGTCCGCCGCCTTGGCAAGCAGCCCCTTTTCGGCCTCCTCGGCCTCGGCCTTGGTCTTGAAGGCCGCGCCTTCGGGTTCGGCGGGGGGCGCATAAACCGAGAAGAGCTTGAGCGCGCCGGTTCCCTTGTTGACGATGTTGTGCTCGGCGCCTTTGGGCACCACGACGAGGTGGTTGGGACCGGCCTTGGTCGAATGGCCGTCCACCACGACCCGCGCCTCGCCCGAGACGATGAAGGTGGTCTGGTCCGCCGGGTGCGTCTCCAGGCCGATCTCCTCGCCGGCGGGGATGCTCATCAGCACGATCTGGACCTTGGGGTCGCGATAGACCTCCTTCTGCCAGAGCGTGTTCTTGCCCGCCAGTTCGACCATGTCCTTGTTGAAGATCGCCACGTCCTGCTCCTGCCGCCATTGCTGGAACCCGGACGAACGAAGGGCGGCAGGCGTTCCGCTTCGGCTGCGCTTTGCGGCGACCGCGCGGGGCTAGGCGGGCCCCATGCGCGCGCGGAACAGCTGGCCGCCCTCGATGACGTAGACGAGGACGAGCGCGCCGATGCCGATGCCCAGATAGCCGATCGCCAGCGGCAGCGTGGTTCCGGCATAGGACTGGCCGATCGCCGAGCCGACCAGCACCGCGCCGATGCTGGTGACGAAGCCCTGCACCGACGAGGCGGTGCCCGCGATGTGCCCGACCGGCTCCATCGCCATCGCGCCGAAGTTGGAGCCGCACAGGCCGATGCAGGTCATGCTCAGCGCCTGGAAGACGATGTAGCTCGCCAGCGTCTCCCGCCCGGCCAGGATGATCGCCAGGTGGACGACCGACAGCGCGATCAATGCGAGCACCGCCGATTGCGAGATCAGCCGCGTCCCCAGCCGCTCGACCAGCCGGCTGTTCGCGAACGAGGCCAGTCCCATCGCCCCGGCGCAGATCGCGAACAGCAGCGTGAAGCGATCACCGGCGCCGAATTCGTCGACGAAGATCTGCTGCGCGGACGAGACGAAGGCGATGATGCCGCCGAAGGTCATCGATGCCGCCACCGCATAGCCGATCGAATAGCGGTTGGTGAGCGTGAGGCCATAGCTCTGCCGCAGCGTCGCGAGCGAGATCGGCCGGCGTCGCGCGACGGGAAGCGTCTCGGGCACGCGGACCAGCGTCCAGGCGAGCACGATGCTGGCGAAGCCGCCCAGCGCGTAGAAGATGAACCGCCACGGCCCGAAGGCGAGCAGCGCCTGGCCCAGCGTCGGCGCCAGGATGGGGACGATGAAGAAGATCATCTGTGCCACCGACATGGTGCGCGCCATCTGCCGGCCGGAGGCGCCGTCGCGGACGATCGCCACCGCCAGCACCCGGGTCGAGGCCGACATCAGCCCCTGCAGCAGCCGCGCGCCGAGCAGCGCGGCGAAGGTGGCGGCGCTCGCCGCGAAGATGCTGGCGGCGACGAATCCGGCGAGCGTGCCGATCAGCACCGGCCGGCGACCGAAGCGATCGGCGAGCGGACCGTAGACCAGCTGGCCGGTCGCGAAGCCGAGCATGTAGACGGTCACCACCCATTGGCGGTGGTTCGCCTCGACCACGCGCAGCTCGCGGCCGATGTCGGCCAGCGCCGGCAGCATCAGGTCGACGCCGAGCGCGTTCACCGCCATCACGGCGGCGATGAACGCGACGAACTCGCGCGGGTGCATGCCGGAGGGTGCGGGATGAGCGGTCATGCCCCGCCTATCGGCGACCCGTGCCCGCATCACAAGCCGACAGCGCCCGTCGCGGCAAAGACGTAGCGTCATCCGCCGCATCGCGGGGCCCCCTCACGCAGCCGGCGCGGTGCCGGTTTCGGGATCGAAGGCGGGGTGCGACGGATCCTGCGGGCGCCGCTCGCCCTTGCCCGGCGCGGCGCTTTCCTTCCACGCGCGCGTCAGCAGGTCGCGCAGCATCGCCGCACCCGCGGCGGCGCGCTTGTGGACGAAGGCGCGGCCCTCGACGTCGGCGGGGTCGGCGAGGGCGCCCCGCTTGTCGAGGACGAAGATCGTCTCGACGTCGCGCGCGCTGCTCCCGAGGAAGTCGAGCACGGCGTCGAACAGGTCGCCGCTCTGATGCTCCGGCGCGCCGATGCGGCCGATCAGGTCGGCCGGCGTCAGCCCGATCGCCTCGACATAGTCCGATTCGAAGCGGCCGTGGATCGATCCGTCCCGGGCATAGCCCTTGGGATTCGCGCCGAACCAGCCTTCGCAATGGATGCTGGCGTGGTGGGGCTGCGCGCCGTCGCCGATGTAGTGCGCCATGCGCGCGACGTCGAAGGCGAGGCTCTGCTCGACATGCGCGGTCGGTTCGCCGCGGGCCTGTTTCGCGCGCAGCGTCCGCATGCCCGCGACCAGCCGGCCATAGCCTTCCATCACCGCGAAGGGCAGCGTGCCCGTCCAGCGCACGTTGAGCCGCTCCGCCGCCTTGGCATCGCGCTTCGCGACGCGCAGATGCTCGCGGTAGAGCGCCAGGACGAAGGCGTAGCGCGAGCGCGGCACGGGGTTCAGGAAGGCGAGCCGCTCGACGAACCAGGTGTGGTTCGGGTCCTCCTCGATCTTGGAGAAGGGCTCGGACGAGCCGCGCCAGCCGTCGGGCATCGTCGCGGATTCGCCGATATAGTCGGCGTAGCGCTGGAGGAAGCGGGGGCCGTCGGCGGGGAGCGTCGCCAGCGCGGCGCGATCGATCGCCTCATGCCCGCGCTGCCCCCAGGCGAACGCCGGCTGCGGAATTGCCAGCGCCAGCAGGGAGAGGCCCAGCAGCATCGTCGTGCGCATCATCATCGATTTGCTTGGGGAGAAGGGGCTCCGGCGGCGCGGCCGCCGGAGCCCGATCGATCAGAAGTTGAACGACACGCCGACATAGGCGCGGCGCCCGGTGTAGCCGCCGTAGGAGAAGCGATCCTTGGTGTCGTTGCCGACGTGGCGGCGCTCCTCCGACTTGGTGAGGTTGATCACCGACGCGGTCAGCATCAGCCCCTCCATCAGTTCATAGGAGGCGTTGAGGTCGATCTGCTCATAGGGATCGGTGTAGACGTTCATCCCCGATTCCAGCCCGCCGACCACTTCGCCGCGGCGGTTGTACGAGCCGCGCAGCAGCAGCCGGTCGTTCTCGTAGAAGATCGAGGCGTTGACCTGCGTCTTGGCGCTGCCGACCAGCGCGGAGCTGCCGACCTTCTCGCCATCGAGGGTGATCGTCGCGGTCGAGGTGTCGTTGTAGGTGAAGTTCACCTGCGCCCCGAGCCCGAAGGGCAGCGTGTGCTGGGCGTAGAGCTCGACGCCCTGCGACACCGCGCTCGATCCGTTGGCGATGGTGGAATAGGGCTGGATCAGCTCCTGCTTGCCGTTCACCTCGCGCGTCACGTCGAGCACCAGCGGCACGATGAAGTCGGACACGTCCTTGCGGAACAGCGTCGCGCCGATCACCGACCCGCGCTGGATATACCATTCGAGGCCGAGGTCGTACTGCCAGGCGGAGAAGGGGTTGAGCTCGCCGTTGCCGCCGCTGCCCGACCAGCCTTCGAACTCGCCGAACTGGTCGCGATCGAACGCATAGGCCGCCGAGCGATAGGTCAGCGAGCGCGCGCGGCCGAGGTCGGAGATCGACGGGCGTGCGATCACCTTGGCGACCGCGCCGCGCAGCAGCAGGTCGGGGGTGATCTCGTAGGAGGCGTTCAGGCTGGGGAGCCAGTTGGTGTACTGCTTCTCCTCGTCGAGGCGGATGTTGACGATCGTCTCGCGCTCGTTGAGCGGGCGCACCTGGCAATTGCCGTCCGGGCCGATCGGCCGCTTGGGATCGAACGCGCCGCCGGGCCCGTCGACGCAATAGTCGTTGAGGAACTGAAGCCGGTCCGAGGTGACGCCCGACTGCTTGGTGCTGACCACGCGCAGGCCCAGGTTGCCGCGGAACCCGCCGCTCTCGAAGTTGAGCTGGGCGTAGCCGGCCCAGACCCGCTCGCGGATGTCGTAGACGTTATTCGGCTCGTCGACGCGCACCGAAGGACCGTAGGTCGTGTTGATGTAGTCGAGGTAGCGTTCGAAATCGATGCCGGGGAACAGGTTCGCGTCGAAGCCGCCGCCGATGTTGCCCATCGGCTGGTCGTAGAAGAACTCCGGCCGGGCGACCGCGCCGCCCGGTGTGTCCTGATAGCGGCGCAGCGTCGCCGGATCGGCATACCATTCGTTGCGTCCGGTCTCGCGGTGCACCGCCAGCTCGCGCCACTTGCCGCCGAACTGGATCGACGTGAGCAGGCTGTCGTCGAAGCTGCGCGTCAGGTCGAGCTGGACGTAGCGCTGGCCGATCTCGCTGTTGGTGAAGCTGGAGTTGGTGCCGCCGACGTCGATCTGGGCGATGCCGTTCCGGATGTTGTCCTGAAGCTCCGGCGAGAACTCGACGTTCAGCCCGCCGCGGGTGAAGTCCCACTTGCTCAGGAAGTTGCCGTTGCGCTCCTGGCCGGGGATGGTCAGGCGCGGCTTGGCGGCGACGTTGAAGCGCATCGACGGGCCGCCCACGGCCTTGGTCTTGCCGACCTTCACGACGGCGGCGAAGCGGTCCTGCTCGTAGCGCGCCTCGGTTTCGAAGGTGGTCGAGCGCTGCTTTTCGCGGCTGTACTGGCCGGTGAGGCGCGGCGTCTCCATCGTGCAGGGCGGCGTGTTGGCGAGGCAGCCGGTGCCTGCTGTCGGCACCGTGAAGGTCGCCGAGCGCATCACCGTGCCGCTCTCGTCGAAGATCGCGTCGCTAAAGAACTTGCCATAGCCCCATTCGGGGATGGTCAGCTGGTTGTGGATAAAGTCGCTGCTGTATTCGAAGCGGAAGAAGTTGCTGGTGACCGTCAGATTGTCGAACGGACGCATCTGCGCGGTCGCCTGAATGCCGTAGCGCTCGCGCTCCTGGTTGAAGATCTCCGCGCGCACCGATTGCGGTGCCCAATAGCCCGAATAATGCGTGCCATCGATCGTGCTCTGGCCGCCGCCGGTCCAGTAGGAAACGGCCGCGTCGTTGTCGTACGGATTGCCGTTCACGTCGGTGGCGGGCGTGACGACCTTGCCCGCCGCGTCGCGGTCGCTCCACCAGCGCCAGGTGCCGGCGGTGGCGCGCATCTCGCGGTTGGTGCGCTTCTGGTAGACGCCGCCGACGAGCACGCCGAACGTCTCCTCGTCGTTCTTCCACGAGATCTGGCCGCCGACCTGCGGTTCGACCTTCTCCGTGGTGTCGGCATAGGTGCCCTCGGCCGACAGGAAGCCGGACAGCGACGGCACGTCGAACGGACGGCGCGTGTTGAGGATGATGGTGCCGCCGACGCCGCCTTCCTCCAGCCGCGCCTCGGACGACTTGTAGACTTCGGTGCTGGCGATGAAGTTCGACGGCAGCATCACATAGTTGAACGAGCGCTGCGGATCGCCACTGTCGGCACCGGCGAGGAAGTTGCCGTTGAGCAGCGTCTGGGTCAGGCCCGGCTGGAGCCCGCGGATGCTGACCCGGCTGCCCTCGCCGCCGTCGCGGGTGATGACCACGCCGGGCACGCGCTGGAGCGCGTCGGCGACGTTCTTGTCGGGGAACTTGCCGATGTCCTCGGCGGTGATGACGTCGACGAAGGCGTTGGCCGAGCGCTTCTGCTCGAGGCTTTCCTCGATCGAGCGGCGGTAGCCGGTGACGACGATTGCGTCGTCCCCGCCTGCCGGTTCCTCTGCGGTCACGGGCGCCTCGGGCGCCGTCGCTTCCTGGGCTTGGGCGCTGCCGGCGGCGGCGGCGTAGAGCCCGGCGGTGGCGAGCAGGCAGCACTTCAGGCGGCGCGACACGGCGCCGTGTTCAACCTTCGACATGACAATCCCCCATGTGGCGGTCGCACCGCCAGATCCGATGTCGCGGGGGTCATCCAAGAAGACGCCGCCCCGAAGACGCGGCGCCTCTCGCCATTGGAAAACAAGTTGTCAAATGTAATATTAATGCAAAGAACGATGCAATAAACTTGTCATGTTTCCCTAAGCTTTGGAGTTGCTACGGCAATTTGTCTGTGCTTGCAGCGCGCGCCGCCTGTTCTGCCGCCGTCCAAAAAATCGTGAGTCCCGCCGTCGAGCCAAGAAAAGCGCCTCAGGCCCGAACGTCGCCGGCGATCGGGGACTCGTCGAAATCGGCCAGAAGCGCCGCGACGTCGTCGTAGATCGCGACCGCGCCCGCGTCGCGCAGCACCGCATCGGGGAAGCCGCCCGAGCGGACGGCGACGGTGGCGATGCCGCATTTGGCCGCCGCCTCGACGTCGTAGGGCGTGTCGCCGACCACCAGCACCTCGTCGGCCGACAGCGGGGCCAGCTTGCGGAGCGCGGCGGCAAAGATGTCGGGGGCGGGCTTGGTGTTCTCCACATCGTCGGCGCTGGTGGTGGCCGAGACGAGATCGTGCGCGTCGAGCAGGTCGAGATAATGGTCGAGCTCGCTCGCCGATGCGGAGGACGCGAGCACCACCGCGCGGCCCGACTCCCGGGTGCGGGCGAGGAGGTCGCGGGCGCCGGGGAAGGGCGCGACCTGGTCGAGGAACCGCGCCTTGAACACCGCGCCGCAGCGCTCGCCGAGCGCGCGGCAGGTGTCGGCGTCGGCGGTGGGGAGCAGCGACGGGATCAGCATGTCCGCGCCCTTGCCGATGTGGCCGCGGATGGTGTCGCGATCGAGGCGGACGTCGGCGCCCGCGAACGCCTCCTCCCACGCGATCACATGCAGGTCGTTGCTGTCGACGAGCGTTCCGTCGATGTCGAAGAGCACGGCGCGTATGGCCAAGGGCGAAGGTCCTTTTGCTGGGGCGGATGCCGGGTGCAACGCATGGCGGCGCGATTGGCCCCTCCGACGCCACGGCCGGTTAGCAAGCGCGGCGATCCCGATGTACAGCGCCGCCATGATCCGGATCACCGACCTGAAACTGCCGCTCCACCACGCCGACGAGGCGCTGCCGGCGGCGATCGTCAAACGGCTGCGCATCACGCCGCGCGACCTGATCCGCTATTCGGTGGCGCGGCGCGGGCACGACGCGCGCGACCACAGCCGCATCGAGCTGGTCTATTCGCTCGACGTCGCGGTGAAGAACGAATCCGCCGTGCTCGCGCGGTTCCGGCGCGACCGCGACGTCGGGCAGACCCCCGACACCCGCTATCGCGCCGTCGCGACCGCTCCGGCGGACGCGTCGCGCCCCGTCGTGATCGGCGCAGGGCCGTGCGGGCTGTTCGCCGCGCTGATCCTCGCCCAGGCGGGGTTCCGCCCGATCGTGCTCGAACGCGGCAAGGTGGTGCGCGAGCGGACCAAGGATACCTGGGGGCTGTGGCGGCGCAGCGTCCTCGACCCCGAATCCAACGTCCAGTTCGGCGAGGGCGGCGCCGGCACCTTTTCCGACGGCAAGCTCTACAGCCGCATCAAGGACCCGCGCCACCTCAACCGCAAGGTGCTGACCGAGTTCGTGAAGGCCGGCGCCCCGCCCGAGATCCTCACCGAGGCGCATCCCCATATCGGCACCTTCCGGCTGGTGACGATGGTCGAGAGCATGCGCGCGACGATCGAGGAACTGGGCGGCGAATACCGCTTCTCGACCCGCGTCGACGGGCTCGACGTCGCCACCGACGGCAGCGGCGAGCGGCGGATCCGCGGGCTGCATCTGAACGGGGGCGGCTATCTCGCCGCCGACCATGTCGTGCTCGCAGTCGGGCACAGCGCGCGCGACACCTTCGCGATGCTGCACGAGGCCGGCGTGCAGGCAGAGGCCAAGCCCTTCTCGATCGGCGTGCGGATCGAGCATCCGCAGTCGTGGATCGACCGCGCGCGGTTCGGCCAGGATGCCGGCAACCCCATCCTGGGTGCCGCCGAATACCACATCTCGCACCACTGCTCGAACGGGCGCACCGTCTACAGCTTCTGCATGTGCCCCGGCGGCACGGTGGTGGCCGCCACGTCCGAGGAGGGCCGCGTCGCGACCAACGGCATGAGCCAATATTCGCGCAACGAGCGTAACGCGAACTCGGGCTTCGTCGTCGCGATCGATCCGGCGCGCGATTTCCCCGGCGATCCGCTCGCCGGGCTCGCGCTCCAGCGCCACTGGGAGGAACGCGCCTTCGTCGCCGGCGGATCGAACTACAAGGCGCCGGCGCAGCGGCTGGGCGATTTCCTCGCCAGGCGCCCCTCGACCACGCTCGGATCGGTGGTGCCGTCCTATCGCCCCGGCGTGCAGCCGACCGACCTGGCCGAGTGCCTGCCCGACTTCGCGGTGGCGGCGATGCGCGAGGCGCTGCCGGTCTTCGGCCGCCAGATCCGCGGCTACGACCATCCCGACGTGGTGATGACCGGGGTCGAGACCCGCACCTCCTCCCCGGTGCGCTTCCCGCGCGGCGAGGACCTGCAGAGCGTCAACACCGTCGGGCTGTTCCCCGCGGGCGAGGGTGCGGGCTATGCCGGCGGCATCCTGTCGGCGGCGGTCGACGGCATCAAGGTCGCCGAGGCGGTGGCGCACAGCATCGTCGCCGGCGGCTGAAACGCCCCGGTCGCGGCGACGCGCAGGCGGGGACGTTCCCCAACGCCTGTTCGCCGTCCGCGGCAACTCCGGTGCAGCCCCTAGGTCGGTCCCCCAAATTCCGGTCGCCCCCGCCCGGGCCTAGGCACGAGTCCTCCTCAATCCACTGGGACCTGAAGGGGGGACCAATGTTATCTTCCAAGAGACTATGGCTGTGGCTGGGGGCGATCTTCGTCGCGTCCTTCGCAGTCCTCGGCTTTCTCGGCCGGGAAATCTACGTCAAGGCACCGCCGGTGCCCGAGACGATCGTCACGGAATCGGGCAAAACCGTCTACACCCGCGCCGACATCGATACCGGTCGCGAGGTGTGGCAGACGCTGGGCGGCATGCAGCTCGGGTCGGTCTGGGGCCATGGCGGCTATGTGGCGCCCGATTGGGGTGCCGACTGGCTGCACCGCGAGTCGCTCGCGCTGCTCGACATCTGGGCCGGCGAGCGCGGCGCCACGCGCTTCGACCAGCTGTCGGCCGAGGATCAGGCCGGGCTGAAGGAGCGTCTCCGGACCGAGCTGCGCACCAACCGCTACGATCCCGCGACCCGGACGATCACCGTCTCCGACGCGCGCGCGCAGGCGATGGCACGCACCGCCGACCATTATGCGCGGCTGTTCAGCAGCGATCCGGAACTGCGGCCGCTGCGCGTCCAGTACGCGATCCCCGAACGATCGCTGGTGAACCCCACCGACCGCGCCGAGCTCGGCGCCTTCTTCTTCTGGACGGCGTGGACCAGCGTCACGACCCGTCCCGACGACACGATCAGCTACACCAACAACTGGCCGCACGATCCGCTGGTCGGCAACACCCCGTCGGCGTCGTTGGGCATGTGGTCTGTCGCGAGCGTGCTGTTCCTGATCGCCGGCGTCGGCTGGCTCACCTGGTACCAGGCGCGCAAGGGCGAGGACGAGCATGTCGAGGCGCCCGCGGGCGATCCGCTGCTCAAGATGCGCGCGACGCCGTCGATGCGTGCCACCACCAAATATTTCGTGACGGTGGTCGCGCTGTTCCTGGGCCAGATCCTGATGGGCGCGATCACCGCCCATTATGCGGTCGAGGGCCAGGATTTCTATGGCATCGCCATCTCCGACATCATCCCTTATTCGCTGACCCGCACCTGGCACACCCAGCTCGCGATCTTCTGGATCGCCACCGCGTGGCTGGCGACCGGGCTCTACGTCGCGCCGATGCTGTCGGGGCATGAGCCCAAGTACCAGCGGCTGGGCGTCAACGTGCTGTGGGTGGCGCTGCTCGTCGTCGTCGTCGGCTCGTTCGTCGGCGAATGGCTGGCGGTGCAGCAGAAGCTCGGCCACGCCACCAACTTCTGGTTCGGCCACATGGGCTATGAGTTCGTCGACCTGGGCCGCTTCTGGGCGATCCTGCTGTTCGCCGGGCTGATGATCTGGCTGACCCTGGTCGGGCGCGCTCTGTGGCCCGCGCTCAAGACCGCGTCCGAAAGCCGCGGGCTGATCGGCATGGTGTTCGTGTCCACCGTCTGCATCGGCCTGTTCTTCGGCGCCGCGCTCACCTGGGGCCGCCACAGCCCGCTCTCGATGATCGAGTATTTCCGCTGGTGGGTCGTCCACCTGTGGGTCGAGGGCTTCTTCGAGGTGTTCGCGACCGCGGTGATCGCGCTGATCTTCTCGGGGCTGGGGCTGGTGCGCGCACGGGCGGCGAACACGGCGGTGGTCTTCTCGACCGCGGTGTTCCTGACCGGCGGCATCCTCGGCACGCTGCACCACCTCTACTTCTCGGGCACCACCACCCCGATCATCGCCTGGGGTGCGATGTTCTCCGCGCTGGAGGTCGTGCCGCTGGCACTGCTCGGCGTCGAGGCGCTGCACAACTATCGCGCGACGCGGGCGGCGCCGTGGGTGCAGACCTACAAATGGCCGATCCTGTTCTTCGTGGGCGTGTCCTTCTGGAACCTGGTCGGCGCGGGCGTGCTCGGCTTCGCGGTCAACCCGCCGATCTCGCTCTACTACGTCCAGGGGCTCAACCTCACCGCCAGCCACGGCCATGCCGCGCTGTTCGGGGTGTACGGCCTGCTCGGCATCGGGCTGATGCTGTTCTGCCTGCGCACCAGCTACCGCGGCGCATCCTGGTCGGACACGCTGCTGCGGCCGACCTTCGTCGCGCTCAACCTGGGCCTGGCGGGGATGGTGTTCCTGAGCCTCGTGCCCGCCGGCCTGTACCAGGCCTATCAGAGCGTGACCCACGGCTTCTGGTACGCGCGCTCGCCCGAGGTGATCCACAGCCCGGTCATGGAGACGCTGGTGTGGATGCGCGTGCCTGGCGACATCGTGTTCAGCTGCGGCGCGCTGCTGCTGGGGTGGTTCCTCACCCGACTGCTGGTCGGCGGGCGTGCGCGCCGCGCCACCGGCGACGAGCCGGCACTGGTGCCTGCCGAATAAGGCACCACGGGGCCGGCTCGTGACGGAAGCGGGCCGGCCTTCCTTCTTCTTGCGAACGGGATTGAGACGATGAGAGCCGAGAACGCCCGCCACGACCGGCTGATGCGGCTCCCGCCACTATTGCGCGGGGGCTTCCGACCGTTTTTCTTCGGGGGCGCGGTGTGGGCGCTGGTGGTGGTGCTGCTGTGGGTGGCCGCGCTTTCGGGCGCGGTCGAGCTGCCGACGCGCTTCGATCCGCTCGCCTGGCACCGGCACGAGATGCTGTTCGGCTATCTCGGCGCGATCGTCGCCGGCTTCCTGATGACCGCCATCCCGAACTGGACCGGACGGCTGCCGATCGCCGGCGCGCGGCTGGCGGCGCTCGCCGGGCTGTGGCTCGCGGGAAGGCTGGCGGTGCTGTTCTCCGCGCACACGGGCATCGTCCCGGCGCTGCTGCTCGACATCGGCTTCCTCGCCACGCTGACCTTCGTCGCCGCGCGCGAGGTGCTCGCCGCCAAGAACCGCAACCTGCCGATCGTCGTCGCGGTCGCGCTGTTCACGCTGGCGAGCGCGCTCGACCATGCCGAGGCGCTGGGCGCCGCGGTGCCGACGGGCTTCGGCTGGCGGCTGGGCTTCGCGGTGGTGCTGCAGCTGGTGACGCTGATCGGCGGCCGCATCATCCCCTCCTTCACTCGCAACTGGCTGGCCAAGCAGGGGCGGCAGCAGGGGCTCCCCGCGCAGCCGGACCGGTTCGACATCGCGACGCTCGTGGCGACCGGCGTCGCGCTGCTCGGCTGGGTCGCGTTGCCCGAGGCGCCGCTGGTCGCGGTGCTGCTGATCGCGGCGGGGCTGCTCCAGACCGTGCGGCTGGCGCGCTGGTCGGGGCTGCGGACGCTCCGCGACCCACTCGTCTTCATCCTGCACCTGTCCTACGCGTGGCTGCCGCTCGGGCTGCTGCTGCTCGGCGCCAGCGCCTTCGTCTGGTGCATCCCGGCGTCGGCGGCGCTGCACGCGCTCGGCGCCGGATCGATGGCGTCGATGACGCTGGCGGTGATGACCCGCGCGACGCTGGGCCATACCGGCCGCGCGCTGCGCGCCGACGGCTGGACCAGGGCGATCTACGGGCTGGTGACGCTGGGCGCGGCGCTGCGCGTGGCGGCGCCGGCGCTGCCGATCGACTACCAGCGCAGCATCGAGGTGGCGGGCACGCTGTGGGGCGGCGCCTTCCTGCTGTTCGCCGTCGCCTATGCGCCCAAGCTGCTCGGCGCACGGCCGGACGGCAAGCCGTAGGGCGGCGGCTCGCTGCCGCCTCCGCGCCGGTGGTTCCCAGAGGGGACGGCGTCGTAAACGCCGCGCGATCAGCAGCGAACGCACCCGATTGTCGGACGCGCCGAAGCTGTAGCATGGAGCGATGATCCACCGCTCGCGGCGTACCGTGCTCCTGGTGGCCGCGGGCGTGTTGCTCGCGGCAAATGCGGTCTTTCTCTTCGCCCATATGCCGGCGCCCGCCGCTGGAGCCCGTCCGGCATTGTCGCTGCGCATCGAGAGTGTAGGATTCTCCGTCCCGCCGCCGGGCGACCGGCCGATCCTGGCTGACGGCGGTTGGGAGCGTTCCGGCCGCGCCGTGCCGGACCTCCGGCGCTTCGCAGACGAGACTGCTGTGGCGAGCGGCAACATGACGCGCGACGGGCCGATCCTCTTCGTGGGCTTGGGAGAGGCGCAAACCTTCGGGCACTATGTGAGGACGCTCCACGCCATGAAGGAGGCGGGGATCTGTCATGCCGTCGTCTGGGAAAAGGATCCGGAAGGCGACGCGCCGCTCCTGACGCTGTGCGGCGACTGCGTCGGCCACCTATGCGCTTGAGCCCGCGGCGCTAGCGATCCGCCGGCTCAGGATCGTCGGCGAGCGTTAACCTGCGACCTGTACGCTGCCTCACCCGAACACGATCGTCGGGTCGGGGCCGATCAGCAGCGGGTGGAGCCACAACATCGCCGCGTAGAGGCCGCAGCCCAGCGCCAGCGTCGCGAGCAGGTCGCCGCGGCGCCAGCGCAGCCGGGTGCGGCCGGCGAGCAGCGCGGCGAAGGGCAGGCGGGAGGTGCGCGCGGCCAGCACCGACCACTCGGGGCCGAGCGCGCGGCGCTTGCGGCGGTCGATCAGCGGCATGGCGAGCAGCGCGAACAGGGCGAAGCCGCCGAACAGGATCACCGACACCAGATCGCCGTTGGGCACGACGTGGCTCGCCGCCCACAGGACGAACCCCCACAGGATCGGGTGGCGGGTGATCGCGACGATCCCCGGCCGCTTGGGGTCGAAGCGGGCACCGCGGAAGCGGATCGACAGCGGATTGGCGGCGATCGCCCCACCCACGAACAGCAGGAACGCCGGCAGCATCAGCACGACCGGCACGTAATACTGCTCAAGCGTGAGGTCCCATAGCGGCACGAACGGCGCCCGCGTCGCCGCCCCGATCAGCCATGCGAGCAACCCCAGCGACAGGATCGAATAGCCGATCAGATAGCCGCGCAGCCCGACCGCGCCGACCAGGCGCGCGCGAGTCGCGGGGCGGGCGGGGATGCTGTGGCTGAGCAGGAACAGCGCGAGCGCGGCGAAGAACTCGGTCATGGCGCCGGCTATGCCGCGTTCGGCGCTCCCGCTCGCCTCCGGTAGAGCCCCTAGGGACCTCATCCATCTGTGCCGGCGGCGACGTCGGCGGCATGCTCGCCTCGTTCCCAGCAGCGGAGGACGAGAGATGCCGGACCAGGATCGCGCGCCCGATGCGCGAGATATCGCAGCCATTTGGCCCTGCGCCAGCCTGATGATGCCGTTCCCGATTCCCGATCTCGGCGAGGCCGGCGCCCCGCAGGCGGACGCAGGCGCGACCGCCGCGCCTGCGCGCCACGCTTGCGGCGTCACGCTCGTGTCGCGACTGCGGCAGCGGTTCGTCGCCGCGCCGCCAAGACCGGCCGGGGTCGCGCGAACATGAGCGGAATCGAGTTCGAGCAGACCCCCAACCCGGACGCGCTGCGCGTGCTGCCAGGGCGCATTGTGTCGGAAGGCGGTCCGCGCCAGTACGACCGCGGCGCCGCCGCCGCCGATCCGCTCGCCGCCGAGCTGCTGGCGCTGCCGGGCGTGGCGCGGGTGATGCTCGGGCGCGAGTTCGTGACGGTGGTGCGGCTCGACGCCTCGGTCGACTGGAAGGCGCTCCGGCCCGAGATCGCGCTGACGCTGCTCGACTGGCTCGATCGCCCTGCGCCCTCGCAGCCGGCGGCGGCGCCGCGCGCGGTGCACGACGGCGCCGTCGGGCAGCAGATCGAGGCGGTGCTCGACCGCCACGTCCGCCCGCGTCTTGCCGCCGACGGCGGCGACGCGGTGCTGGTCCGCTACGATCCCGCCGACGGCACCGCCTGGGTGCGAATGGAGGGCGCATGCGGCGGCTGCCCGTCGGGCAGCATGACGCTCAAGCAAGGCATCGCGCGCACCATCCGCCACTGGGTGCCCGAAGTCCGGCGAGTCGCGGCGGAGGCGGAGACGCTCGCCGAGAAGGTCGATCCCAAGGCGCGCTTCCGCGACTGGGTCGCCGCGAAATGGGGCACGAAGGCGGGGTAGGGGGCGAAGCCGTTTACCCTCGTTCGCCTCGATCAGCCGTCGAGCCTGTCGATACGGGCTCTCGACAAGCTCGATCCCTACTCGAGACAACGGAAACGGGCGGGAGCGACGCTCCCTCAGGCCAGCCGCGTGATCATCACCATGCGCACCAGTTCGGACAGGGTGCGTGCGCCCGTCTTGGTCATGACGTTGGCGCGATAGACCTCGACGGTGCGCGCGCTGATGTCGAGGTCGAAGGCGATGACCTTGTTCGCCTTGCCGTCGATCAGCCCCTCCATCACTTCGCGTTCGCGGCCCGACAGCGTGGCGAGCCGGCGCGCGATCTCGTCGCGCTCGCTTTCCAGCTCGTGGCGGCTCTGGTGCTTGGCGAGCGCGGTGCGCACCGCCGAGAGGATCGCATCGTCGCTGAACGGCTTCTCGATGAAGTCGGAGACGCCGGCGTGCATCGCCTGGATCGCCATCGGCACGTCGGCATGGCCGGTGATGACGATCACCGGATCGGTGACGCCCAGCGCCTGGAGCTTGCCGAGCAGTTCGATGCCGCTGATCTCGGGCATGCGGACGTCGGTGATGATGCAGCCGTGCGCCATCGTCGGCACCGCCGCCAGGAACTCGACCGCCGACGCATAGGTGCGCGTCTGAAGATCGGCGCAGTCGAGCAGAAAGGCGAGCGAGGTGCGTGCGCCTTCGTCGTCGTCGATCACGTGCACCACGGGCTCAGTCGCCATCGGTGAGTTCCTCCTTGTCGATCCGCGGCACGGTGAACCGGAACACCGCGCCGCCTCCCTCGTTCGGTCCCGCCCAGATCTTGCCGCCATGCGCTTCGACGATCGTGCGGCAGATGGAAAGCCCCACGCCCATGCCGGTGCGCTTGGTGGTGACGAACGGGCGGAACAGCTGGTCGGCGACGTCGGGCCGGATGCCCGGGCCGGTATCCGCCACCTTGACGATCGCCATGCCGTCTTCGGCGGGCTTGAGCGAGACGGTCAGGTCGCGCCGCGCGCTGTCGATCATCGCGTCGACCGCGTTGCGCAGCAGGTTCAGGATCACCTGCTGGATCTGCACGCGGTCGGCGAGCACCAGCTCGACCTCCGGGCTGAGGTGGAAGCGCACGCGGATGCCGTGCTCGCGCGCGCCGACCAGCGCCAGCGCGCTTGCCTCCTCCAGCAGCTTGGGCAGGCTCTCCACCGTCCGCTCGGTCTCGCCGCGCGCCACGAAGTCGCGCAGGCGGCGGATGATCTCGCCGGCGCGCAGCGTCTCCTTGCCGGCGCGCTCGACCGCATCGGCGACGCGGTCGACGGGCACGGGATCGCGGGTCAGCAGCTTCTTGCTGCCCATCAGATAGTTGCCGATCGCGCTCAGCGGCTGGTTGAGTTCGTGCGCCAGCGCCGACGCCATTTCGCCGAGCGCGGTGAGCCGCGAGACATGGACGAGTTCGCTCTGCAGTTCCTGCAGCCGGGTCTCGGTCTGCTGGCGCTCGGTCAGGTCGCGGACGAAGCCGGTGAAGAAGCGCCCCTCGGGCAGCTGCATCTCGCCGACCGCCAGCTCCATCGGAAAGGTCGAGCCGTCCTTGCGCTCGCCCACCACCACCCGGCCGATGCCGATGATCCGCCGCTCGCCGGTGCGGCTGTAGCGCTGGAGATAGCCGTCGTGCGCCTCGCGATAGGGGGAGGGCATCAGCATCTTGACGTTCTTGCCGGTGACTTCCTCGGCGCTCCAGCCGAACTGGCGCTCGGCGGTGTCGCTGAAATCCTGGATCAGCCCCGCCTCGTCGATCACGATCATCGCGTCGGGGACGGTGCGCAGGATGGAGGTGAGGTGCGCCTCGCGCTGGGCGAGCTCGCGGGTGCTGTCGGCCTCGCGCCGGCGCGCGCGCTGGAGGTGCCCGCCGCCCGCCGCCACCACGGTGCACACGCATACGAACACCGCCGCCGCCACCCAGTCGCCGAACAGCAGCTCGCCCGTCATGCCGTCGGCGGTGAGCCCGGCTGCGGCGCCGACGATGCCGGCGACCATCGCCGGCCAGAAGCCGCCGCTCGCCCCCGCGACGACGCCGGGCACGAAGAAGATGAAGGTCGCGCGCTTTTCGAGCAGCGGGTCGAACCCCAGCCGTGCCGCGAAGCCGATGCCCAGGATCGCCAGCGCCGCCAGCGTCGAGAGCGAGGCGTTGGCATGCTCGACGAACGCGACCGGAACGCGGCCCTTCAGCGCCGGCCGAAGCGTGCGCCGCGTCGGCGGCTCAACTCCGGTACCCGCCGTAGGATGAACACCCAAGTTTCCGCTCCCGCTGGCTGCGCCTAGGCCGTTCTTGCAGACGCAGAGCGCAGGTGCACGCGTCGAACGGAGAATACAACGCCATGTCGTTCGCCCCCGGCCGCCGCGATCGCGCCGCCTGAGCATCGACGATCATGGCCGATTTTCCTCCCGAAGAATCCCGCGCCGTCGGCGCCCGGGTGTTGCTGGTCGACGCGGACGCCGCGGTGCGCGCCGCGGTCGCCTTCGCGCTGGAGGTGGAGGGATTCGTCGTCGGCGCCTACGAGACCGCCGACGCGCTGCTCGCGCTCGGCGCGCCGCAGGACAGCCGCTGCCTGGTGCTCGACCACCGCCTGCCGGGGACCGACGGGCTGGCGCTGCTCGGCCGGTTGCGCGCCTCCGGCGTGCGCTCGCCCGCGATCCTGCTCACCAGCAACCCCAGCCGGCGGCTGCGCCGGCGGATCGAGGACGCCGGTGCGCGGCTGATCGAGAAGCCGCTGCTCTCCCACGCCCTCGCCGCCACGATCCGCTCGGTCGCGGGACCGTTCCAGGAGCCGGTTCAATGAGCGGCGCGCGGCTGGAGGTCGGCAGCGGTGTGAGCCGTCCAGCCGCCGATGGGTGCGGTGTCGGCGTCGAGTGCGACGTGGTTGCGCAGCGGCCCGTCGCCGGGGATCGGCTGGACCAGCGCGTGCGCGCCGAGTTCGGCGGCGCGCTGTTCGAGCGCCGCCGTCAGGTGCCGGCGGCCGCGCCCGGCGGCGCTGACCTCCAGCGTGACGAACGTGTCGACCAGCATCACCCGACCGTCGCCGTGCGCGACGATGCGGTAGCTGGCGACGCCGAAGACGCCGCCGTCGCAGGTCTGCAGGACCAGCAGCGGCATGCCGGCGGGGCGCGTGGTGACGAAGTCCGCCCATCGCTCGGGCGAGACCGCCGGCGCGACGATGCGGACGAGGAGATAGGCCTCCGCGGCATCGCGCGGCTGCATCTCCGTTACGGAAAATAGCGGCATGACGGACCTGCTCGCAGCGACGGGTGTCGCCCCTGCTACGCCGCCGGGCGGGCGTCGCGTTGACCTGCCTCACTTCTCAAAATCCGGGAGTCTTTCGATGTACCTCACCGATCCGCGTTGCGAGGACCGGGCGCTGGCGTGCGATCATCCGTGCTTCGACTGCCCGGTCCGCGACGCCGCCGTGTGCAATTCGCTGGGCCGCGAGGATCTCGCCGAGTTCCGCCGCAGCGGCACGTCGAAGCTGCTCGCAGCCGGCGAGGCGCTGTGCTGGCAGGGCGAGGTCGCGACCGAGGTGTTCAGCGTCACCCGCGGGGTGCTGCGGCTGTCGATCCTGCTGCCCGACGGGCGGCGCCAGGTGACCGGCTTCGCCTTTCCCGGCGACTTCCTGGGACTCACCCTGGAGGACGAGCATCCCTTCACCGCCGAGGCGGTGTGCGAGGCGCAGCTCTGCCGCTTCTCTCGCGCGCGGTTCGACGGCTTCGTCGAGGCGCATCCGCAGATGGAGCGCCGGCTCTACTCGGCGGCGGCCAACGAGCTGTCCGCCGCGCGCGACCAGATGATCCTGCTGGGCCGCAAGACCGCGACCGAGCGCGTCGCGAGCTTCCTGCTCCAGATGACGCGCCACAGCCCGCAACGGCCGGGCGAGCCGCTGCGCGCGCTGCTGCCGATGTCGCGCACCGACATGGCCGATTATCTGGGACTGCGCATCGAGACGGTCAGCCGCGAGCTGAGCGCGCTCAAGGCGGCGCGGCTGGTCCGCACCGTCAGCGTCCACGAGCTGCAGATCCTCGACCGCGACGGACTGAACCGGCTTGCGGCGGGCACCGGCACGTCGGCGGCGTGAGATGGATCAAAACTGCGCCGGCACCGCCGCCAATTGATCCTCCTCAAGTGACGTCCGCACTGCCCCGCTATGCCGCTTCCGACACCAAGAAGGGGCATGGAAGATGTTCAAGAAGAGCCTGTTTGTCCAAGCGAGCATCGCGGCATTCGGCGCGGCGCTGATCGGCGCGCCGGCGCTGGCACAAGATCATGCCCATGCCGCACCGGCGAGCGCGGCCGCCGCGAAGACGGGCGACGTCGTGCGCGACGCGACCGATCTTCCGGCGCCGATCGCGCGGCGGTCTCCCGAAACCGTGCGCGTGCATCTCGACACCGTCGAAGTCACCGGCCAGCTCGATGACGGCACCAGCTATCACTACTGGACCTTCAACGGGAAGGTGCCCGGGCCGTTCGTCCGCGTCCGCGTCGGCGACACCGTCGAGGTGACGATGAAGAACGCCGCCGACAGCGTGATGATGCACAACGTCGACTTCCACGCGGTGACCGGCCCCGGCGGCGGCGCGGTGGCGACGATGGCCGGCCCGGGCGAGACCAAGGGCTTCACCTTCAAGGCGCTCAACCCCGGTCTCTACGTCTATCACTGCGCGACGCCGATGGTCGCCTCGCACATCGCCAACGGCATGTACGGGCTGATCCTGGTCGAGCCGGAGGAGGGCCTGTCGAAGGTCGATCACGAATTCTACGTGATGCAGGGCGAGATCTACACCGAGGAAGCGCATGGCACCAAGGGCGAGCTCACCGAGAGCCTCGACAAGCTGCTCGCCGAAACCCCGGAATATTACGTGTTCAACGGTGCCGCCGACGCGCTCGCCAAGCGGCCGCTGAAGGCGAAGGTGGGCGAGAGCGTGCGCATCTTCTTCGGGGTGGGCGGTCCCAACAAGACCTCCAGCTTCCACGTCATCGGCGAGATCTTCGACCGGGCCTATCCGCTCGCGTCGATCACTTCCGCGCCGATGACCGACGTCCAGACGATGACGGTGCCGCCGGGCGGCGCGGCGATGGCCGAGTTCAAGGTCGACGTCCCCGGCAACTTCGTGCTCGTCGACCATGCGCTCTCCCGCATGGAACGGGGCCTGAAGGGACTGCTGGTGGTGGAGGGCGCGCAACAGCCCGCCCTCTTCCAGCCCGCCCAGCCGCTCGATCCCAACGCGAACACCGGCCACTGACCGGAGCGGCGGCCCGGGCGACACCCGGGCCGCCTTCCGCCACGCAAGCGCCCGTGCGGTCCTCCGCGCGGGCGTTTGTGCGTGGGCGGCGGGGCAACCGCCCTTGCCTCTTCCGATCGTCATCCTGACGGGAGTCAGGATCCATTGCCGCAGCGGTGGTGGGACTTGGAAAGGGTAGCGTGTCTGGATGCTGATTTCCGTCAGCATGACGAGGTGAGACGACCGGGCGCTCTCGCGACTCAAGCTAGTCCCTGTTCAAGGTGCCGACCGGGACCGTGCTCCCGCGCAGGCGGGAGCCCAGGGTTCCACGCGCCTCCATCCGCGGTTCTGCATGGCATCTGGCTTGCGCCTGCGCGGAGGCAATGCGGCCGGTATTCTCGTGGCCGCCCGCCTGCCGCCGCGGCGCAACCGCCCACACGAAAACGGGCGCCGCCCTTCCGGACGGCGCCCGTCGCTCGCGGGGTGAGGCGGGGCTCAGTTCACGCTGGCGAGCAATCCGCTCATCACCGTCTTGGCCTTGCCCGGCAGCGTGACGGTCTTGGCCTGGGCGAGGTTCGTCGGATTGCCGACCACCACAACGCCGACCATGCCCATGCCCAGGTGCGGCGTGCACTTGAAGCCGTAGACGCCCGGCTTGGTGAAGGTGACCGTGATCGGCTTGTTCATCGCGCCCTTGAAGGGCTGCGCGCCGGCGGGGACCATGCCGGGAATGCTCTCGGCATCATGGCCCATATCGGTGGGGGTGAAGGTGACGCTTTCGCCGGGCTTCACGCGGACCAGCGCCGGTTCGAACACCATCATCCCGGCAGCACCCTTGTTGAGCATCTTCACGGTCTTCGGCGGGCCGGCATGGGCGGGAGCTGCGAACGCGACGACGGCTGCGGCGCCGAGGATCAGAGCGGGAATACGCATGGAAATCTCCGTGGCTTGGCGGGTGCTTGCCCGTTGCCCACGGTCTAGGCACTCCCTCCCACCGCGGGTGTGACGTGCATCAAAAAATCGAGGCGTCCCGGTCATTTGAGGCAGGTCAAGCGATGCCGCCCGCCGGCTGCCACCGCTGTGCACGGGACGATCGTGCACGGGGGTAGGGGAACATGGGTTTCGCCGACATCGGATCATCGAGGGCGACCGCGCCGCCCGGCCGCAGCGACGCCGCGCCGGCCGTGCCGCGCACGCTTCTCTCCGGCCGGCGGCACGCGCCGCGGCCGCAGCCCCATCCAGACCGGACACCCGCCATGACCCTGATCCGCCTCGCGACCTTGTTCGCCGCCGCCGCCGCATCGATCGCGCCGCCGGCGCTCGCCCAGCAGGCAGCGCCTCCCGCCTTCAAGCCCGACCGCACCGCCGAGGACTATCGCTATCTCGCCGACCCGGCGAAGCGCGGCTCGGACTGGGACGCGATCAAATACGTGCCGCTCGACGCCGACGGCAGCATCTACGCCTCGTTCGGAGGCGAGCTCCGCGAACGCGCGGAGGCGATGGACCGTCCGGCGTTCGGCATCGGCGGGCGCGAGGCGGACAGCTATCTGCTCCAACGCGTGCTGCTCCACGCCGATCTCCACCTGGGCCAAGCGGTGCGGGTGTTCGCGCAGGCCGGCGCGCACGAGGCGTTCGGCAAGAAGCTGCTGGCGCTGCCGGACGAGGATCACCTCGACGTCCACCAACTGTTCGTCGAGGTACAGCCGGCGGCGGGGCTCACCATCCGGGTCGGGCGGCAGGAGATGGCGTTCAACGCCAGCCAGCGCTTCGTCTCGTTCCGCGACGGCACCAACGTGCGCCAGAACTTCGACGGCGCGCGCGCCACCTTCCTTCGCGGTGCGCTCAAGCTCGACGGCTTCTACGTCCATCCGGTGACGCTCGACCACGGCATCTTCGACGACCACGGCGCCGACGAGCAGGCGTTCGGCGGGCTCTATGCGTCGATGGGACTGGATGCGGCGCGCAGCCGGACGGTCGACGGCTATTGGTTCTATCTCGACCGCGACGTGGCGAGCTACGGCGGCGTGGCGGGCGAGGAACATCGCCACAGCATCGGCGTGCGCACCGGCGGTGCGGCCGGCGGCTGGGATTGGGATGTCGAGGCGCTGCTCCAGCGCGGGCGGTTCGCGGGGCAGGACATCCGCGCGTGGGAAGCCTCGGCGGACCTCGGCTATACGCTGGCGGGGGCGTGGAAGCCGCGGCTGGCGCTGCGCTTCGACGCGGGATCGGGCGACGATCGCCGCGGCGACGGCACGCTCGGCACCTTCGACCCGCTGTTCCCCAAGGGCCCCCATTTCAACGAGGCGAACGTCACCAGCTTCGCCAACCTGATCGCGCTGCGCCCGAGCGTGCGCGTGCAGCCCACGCCCAGGCTGGGCGTCGAGGCGGCGGTGCAGTGGAAGTGGAAGGAGGCGCGCGCCGATGCGGTCTATCTGGGCCCGGCGGCGGCGCTGGCGGGAACGGCGGGGACGCCGCGCGAGATCGGCCAGGTCACCTCGCTCGACGCGACCTACCAGCTCGACCGCCACTGGTCCTTGCGCGGCTATTATCTGCACCACAGCGCGGGCGACGCGATCCGCGCCGCGGGCGGCGACGCGATCGACTTCGGCATGGCGAGCGTGCAGTTCCGCTTCTGAAGGGGGATGGGGCAAGGGGGTCGGTCACGATCGGCCCTCTCTCGCGGTGTCGGTGCTCCTGCGACGGCAGGAGCACCGGATTTCGGCGGCAATCTCAGATCGCGCGCGAGTGGCGGACCGGACCCTGACCGAGATACTGGTCGAACGCGGCGGCGACGACGCGGACCAGCGGGCGCGCCGCCTCCGGCACCTCGACGACGGTGCCGCGTACGTCGGCGAGCCCGTCCGCCACCAGCGGGGCGAGCTGCGGCGCATCGGCGAGCAATGCGCCGGCATCGGCGTCGAACCGCGCGCACAGGGCGTCCAGGTCGACGCGATAATCGCACATCAGCCGTTCGATGATCGCGGCGCGCAGCCGGTCCTCGCCCGCATAGGCGCAGACCTTGGTCGCGGCGGTGCCCGATGCGGCGATCCGCTTCTGATAGTCGCCGATCAGCACCGCGTTCTGGACGTAGCCCTGCGGCAGCCGCCCGATCGACGAGGCGCCGAAGCCGATCAGCGTCTCGCAGCCGTCGGTGGTATAGCCCTGGAAGTTGCGGTGGAGCGTCCCTTCCTCGAACGAGATCGCCAGCGCGTCGTCGGGGCGGGCGTAGTGGTCGAGGCCGATGCGGATATAGCCTGCGGCCTGCAGCGTCTCGGCGATCGCCTCCGCCTGCGCGTGGCGGTCGGCACCGTCGGGGAGCGCCGCCTCGTCGATCTTGCGCTGGTGGATCTTGAAGCTCGGCACATGCGCATAGCCGAACACCGCGAAGCGATCGGGTGCGAGCGTCAGCGCCTGCGCGACGGTGTCCAGGCAGGACGCGACGCTCTGGTGCGGCAGGCCGTAGATCAGGTCGAAGTTGATCCCGGCGACCCCGGCGGCGCGCAGGCTGCGGGTGACCGCGGCGGTCTGCTCGAAACTCTGGATGCGGTTGATCGCGTGCTGGACGACGGGATCGAAGCTCTGCACGCCAAGGCTCGCGCGGGTGACGCCGCCCTGCGCCAGCGCGTCGATCATCGCCTGGTCGAGCGTGCGCGGGTCGAGCTCGATCGCGACCTCGGTCCCCGCGTCGATCGCATAGGCGGCGTCGAGCGTCGCCATCAGCGCGACGAACTGCTCGGGCTGCATCAGGCTGGGGGTGCCGCCGCCGAAATGGATGTGGCCGACCGGCAGCCGCTGCCCGGTGGCGCGCGCGACCCAGTCGACCTCCCGGTGCAGCGCGTCGAGGTAGCGCGCGATCGGCGCGTCGCGCGCGGTGATAGTGGTGTGGCAGCCGCAGTACCAGCACATCGAGCGGCAGAAGGGGACGTGGAGGTAGAGCGACACCACCTCGTGGCCCGGCAGCATCGCCAGCCAGTCGGCATAGCGCTCGGGCGTCATGCCGGGTGCGAAATGCGGCGCGGTGGGGTAGCTGGTGTAGCGCGGCAACGGCCGGTCGGCGTAGCGCGCGACGATCTCTGGCGTCACGTCCGGGCTCCTGATTGGCTGGAGCGGCTTGCGATAGCGCAGGCAGGCGCCGGTCGCGCCTCGGGTACGCACCGGATGGGGGACCTCCGCGCCCGCAACAGGTGGCGGGCGCGCGCCTTGTGCCGCCAGCGGAGGATGCCGGTGACGAACAGCACCGCCGGCAGCAGTCCGCTCGCGAACACCAGCAGGCGTCCGAAAAGGCCGAACGCCTCGCCGTTGTGGAGCGGGTGCAGCCAGTTGAGCAGCACGTCGCCCCGACCGTCGGCCCGCGGATCGCGCACCGCCAGCACGCGCGCGCTGCGGGCGTCGATCCAGACGGTGGTGCGCGGGAAGCGCTGGCTCGGCTCGTGCGGCTGGGCGAGGGTGATCCGGTAGACGCCGTGGGCATCGGCCGGCGTCTCGATCCAGGCGAGCCTCGCGCCGGGAAAGCGCTGCGTAGCCACCGCGACCGCGGCGTCGACGGAAATGCGCGGGCCGGTGCCGGCCGAATGCAGCGTCGGCGCGACGAACAGCGGACTCATCTGGGCGAGCAGCGGGTGGACCTGGCCCGGCAGCTCGAGCAGCGCGCCGGTCAGCGTCACGCCGGCGAGCAGCACCAGCCCGTAGACACCGGAGACGTTGTGGAGGTCGTAGACGTGGCGCTGGGCCGAGGCGTTGCGCTTGACGGTGAGCGCGATGCGCCAGCGCCCGGTCGCCGGCCACCAGAGGTAGATGCCGGACGCCATCAGCACCAGGCACAGCAGGCCGACGACGCCCAGCAGCGTCCCGCCCGCCGGCCCGGCGAGCAGCCGATAGTGGAGGTCGTAGATCCAGCTGAGCCCGCGCTCGCCCCATTGCTCCTGCCGCACCACTTGCCCGGTCGTCGGATCGACCCAGGCGAGCCGCGGTGCGAAGCCGCGGTGCAGGCTCTCCGGCGTCGCCATGTAGCGTGCGGGCACGATGCCGCCCTCCGGCGGCACCTCGATCCGCCACCCGCCGGCAAGCGTCGGGTCGGCGCGTCGCAGCGCCGCGAGCACCGCCTCCCAGCTGTCGGGTCGTGCACCGGGCGCGCTGCGGACGGCGGGGTGCAGCGCGCCGTCGATGCCGCGGTAGAAGACCAGCGCGCTGCCGGTGAGGCCGACCAGCGCGAACAGCGCGCCCAGCACCACGCCGATCCACAGATGCACGCGAACGACCAGCTGGCGGCGATCGGGCCGGGGGTCTGCCGGGGGGCGTACCCTCGTCGTCGCGCTGCGCCTCCACAGGCGGTGCATCGTCTCGCTTCCCCGTCCGGTCCCGCCGTTCGCGATCGCGCAACGGCACCGCGCTTGTCGGCCGCCGGGCTCCGACCCGCAACCTGGGGGTTCGCCCGAGGAGGCGCGCGCGCCGCCCGGCCCGAACCTTCGATCCGTCCCGCGGGCGGCGCGGGCGGTGGCGTCTCGGCTTGGCACCCTCCGACTGGAGGGATAGGTCGGCTGCCGAAGGCGTTGCCGCTTGCCGGGAAGGTCGTACGAGAAGGAAGCCCGCAGGCATGAGCAAGGCGATCGGTGGCGGCGACCGGGAGGTCGCGGAGAATCTGATGCGCATGGCGCTGGCGCTGCTCGACCGCGCGCACTGCACCGTGGCGACGGCGCATCTCCAGCTGGCGATCGACACGCTCGTCGAAGACGTGCCGCGCGAACCGACGCCCGAGGAGATCGCCCGCTTCCTCGATCGGCCCGCGAAGGACGCCGGCGGCGCCCCGCGTCCCGGCGACGCCGCCGCCTGAACCCGCGCCGCCGCGTCAGCGCGGCGTGAGCGTCACCTGAGTCGCCTTGCCCGACAGCGGGATGGTGTAGGCGCCGCGCTCGACCGGCGCGTCGAGCGCATAGGGGCGGGCACCGGCGACCGTGGTTTCCGCCACCAGCCGCGCGGCGGGGGTGAAGCGGTCCTTGCCCGCCAGCGTCAGCGTGACCCGGCCGCTCGCCGGATCGTAGTCGGCGGCGTCGATTTTGCCCGCCTCCAGCGTCAGCCACAGCCCCGCAGGTGCGACGAACAGCCGCGTACGCGCGCTGTCCTTGGGCTCGACGTGGAGCGTGCCGCCCTGTTGCGTCAGGTTGCCGCCATAGGCCAGCCAGCCGAAGCTCTTGTCGTTCACCAGATAGGTGGCGGTCGCATAGGCGTGGCCGAAGAAGCCCATGCCGTAGTCGCCGGTATAGGCGTCCCACTGCATCCTGTCGGGATAGGAGTGGAAGGCGGCGCTGGCGAAGCCCTGCTGGTCGATGTTGGTGATCCCGCCCATCATCCCCCCGTATGCGACGCGCAGCAGGTGGCTGTCGGTGGGATCGGCGCGGAACGCATCGAACAGCGGCACCGCGTTCAACGCCGAGCCATAGTGGTGGATCTGCCGTTCGATCCGCGCGACCTTGCCGCCGTAGAGGAAGTCCCAATAGCGCCGCGCGTTGCCGTTGTAGCCCCAGCTCGGGATGCTGGGGTCGTAGGCGAGGATCACTTCGCGCGTCTCGTCGGCCTGCGGCTGATGGCCGAAGTAGCGCATCCAGGCGTAGACCTCGGGCTGGCCGGTCGAATCCCACGCCATCTCGCTGCCGAACGGATAGGGCAGCGTCTTCCAATGGTCGGCGCGGGCCTTCATCAGCCGCTCCATCTCGGTCGCCTGCGCGGTCAGCCCCTCGCGCTTTAGGTCCTTGAGGATGTCGACGAAGACGTCGCCCTCCATCTGGCCGAACTGCGCATAATAGGGCGCGTCGCGCATCATCGCGACGGTCGTCTGGAACGCGTGGTCGAGATACCAGCGCCAGTCGTGCGTCCTGACCATGCCGGGATGGTTGCGCGCCAGCCGGTAGAGCACCCAGTGGCCGATCGCGACGTGCGGATAATTGTACGAGCGGCCGAGGTCGCCGGCATGCTCCTTGTTCCACGCGGTCCAGTTCTTCCAGTTCTTGTCCGGGTCGTAGTAGCCGGGATGCTCGCTGGGCTCGTAGTAGAACAGGCTCTTCTTGACCGCGCCGGCGTGCGGGCCGTCGGCGACCTGCAGCTTGCCGACCACCGTTTCGTCGACCAGCCGCTCGAGCTTGGCGACCTCGCCGCGGTCGGGGTTGTCGAGCTGCTTCATCATCGCCGCGACCCAGGCGCCGGCACCGCCCTCGTCGCTCATCCCCGCGATCCACACGCGGGTTTCCTGGGTGAGGATGCGGTCGGCCTCGCGATCGTAGCTCAGGATCGCGGGTGCGCGGTGGAACGGATCGGCCTTGTCGTCGAACCATTGCTTGGTGGTCGAGAAGCGGCCGAGGTCGGCCATCGCCTCGCCCAGCGGCTTGGTCACGAAGTAGCTGACCGTCTGCACGCTGTCGTCGGCATAGGTGATCGACAGCCGCGCGCGACCCCAGCCGTGGCCGCGCACCGCGTAGCGCGCCCAGCCGTTGACGGGCGCCGCGGGGGTGGCGGTGAGCGCGCCGGCGGGTTCGCTCTCGACCTTCACCACCGGTTGCGCGCTTTTCAGGAACAGGCTCGCGTCCATGTCGGTCGGTACGACATAGCCGGGGATGCCGACCGCGACCGGGCGCGCCTGCTGCACCAGCGTGTTCTCGATGCCGCGGATCGACGGCGCCTGCACCAGCCGCACGCCGAAGCTGCGCGTCTCGCCCGGCGCCAGCGTGATGCTGGTCGGCGCATTCCACTGCTCGCCGGCGTCCTTCCACTCCTTTTCAGCGAAGCCCTTGCTGGCCACCGTCCAGTCGTAGAAGCCCTCCGATACTTGGCCGCGCGGGCTGCGGTCGGTGAACACGTCGCCCTTGTCGGCCCAGCGGCTCTCCAGGATCGGGCGATAGGCCTCCAGCGGCGTGCCGCGCTCGGGCAGCACCAGCAGCGCCGGTCCCTTGCCGTTGAGCCGGGTGACCTGAAGGTATCCCGCATCGCGGCCGATGTACGGGTCGACGAAGCTCGCCTGGGCGTGCGCGGTTTCCAGGTCGCGATCGAGGATAATGTTGTCGAACACCATCGGCATGCCGAACCCGCCGATCTCGACCGGGCTGCTGCCCGGGTTAGTGAGGGTGAAGCGCAGCGCCACCGCCTTGCCCTCGGTCGCCCAGCGCCGCTCGACCTTGAGCGGGAACCCCGTGCCCATCGACGCGGTGATGTCGGCGGAGGCAAGCGTGCCGGGCCGCGTGGCGAGCTTGCGGACCGGCGCACGGCGGTGGGACGAGGCGAAGTCCTGCCACGCGCCGCCGGGGGTGCGCAGCCGCAGGTTGAGATCGCCCAAGTGGACGTAGCCGTCCCCCGCGCGCTCCGCCTCGCGCCCGCCCGGCACGAAGTCGAACGCCGGCTCGGCATGGGGCGACAGCCGGGCGAGCGTGCCCGTGTCGCTGCGCAGCTCCAGCCGGAAGTCGGCGGTGCGATAGGCGGTGCGCGCGATCGGCTTGTAGACCTTCTTGGCCGGCTTCTCCTGCGCCCAGGCGGGGGCGAGCACCGGCGCGAGCGGAACGGCGGCGAGCAGCGCCAGGAGGGGCAGGGTACGGACGGTGCGCATAAGGGCTCCTAGCGTGCGGCGGCGGCGGTGGTGGGTTCGGGGACGATCGGCGCGAGCGGCGGCGGCGCCTCGTCGAGCAGGTTGCGCGTGAAATAGTCGCGCAGCTTGCGCCAGAAGAACGGCTGGAACACGCGGTGGGTGGTGTTCGGCAGGATGACGATGTCGACGTCGCGGTTCGCGCGGATCAGCGCGTTGGCGAGACGGAAGCTCTCGGTCACCGGCACGTTGTCGTCGATGTCGCCGTGGATCAGCAGCAGCTTGCCCACCAGGTTGCCGGCGACCGACAGGTTGGAGTTGCGCTCCCAGGTGGCATCATCGGCATAGCCCATCGACACCTCGGGCCACCATGCCTTGTCGAGCCGCAGGTCGTGGTTGCCCGACGACGACACCGCGACCTTGAAGAAGCCCGGCCGGCGCAGGATGAAGCGCGCCGCGTCGTAGCCGCCCGCCGACCCGCCGTAGACGCCGACCCGCCCGGCATCGAGACAGGGGTAGCGCGCCGCCATCTGGCGGATCATCGCGATATGGTCGTCGATGCCGACCTCGCCCAGGTTCTGATAGGCGGGCAGCCGGAATGCCTGGCCGCGGCGCGAGGTGCCGCGCCCGTCGATCATCACCACCACCGCGCCGATCTGCGCCAGCGCGTTGGTGCTGCTCATCACCGCGCCGTCCCAGCTGGTCGGCACCTGGGTGGTGGTGGGCCCGGTGTAGACGTTGTCGATCACCGGGTAGCGCTTGGTCGGATCGAAGTTCGCCGGTCGGAAGATCATGCCGTGGAGCACGGTCTTGCCGTCGGCGGCGAGGCCGGTGAACGGCTCGGGCGGGGTGAAGCCGGTCGCCATCAGCGCGCTGGGATCGGCCTTGCCCAGTTCCAGCACGATGCGCCCGTCGCTGGCATCGCGCAGCACGGTGCGCGTCGGTACCGTCGGGCTCGACATGCGGTCGAGGAACCAGCGACCGTCCTCGGAGACGCTGGTGTCGTGGTCGAGCGGCTCGGGGGTGAGCAGCTGCGGCGCCGACCCGTCGAGCCGCACGCGATAGAGGCCGCGGTAATAGGGGTTGCGATCCGCCTCGCGCCCGACGCCGGCGATCAGCACCTCGCGCGCCTCGGCATCGACGCGTTCGAGGCCGATCACTTCCCAGGTGCCGCGGGTGAGCGGTATGCCGCCGTCGGGATCGTCGGGGCGCACCAGATAGAGCTGCGCCCAGCCCGAGCGTTCGGAGACCGCGAGCGTGCCGCCCAGGTCGGGCGCCGGCCACAGCTGGGTCGAGGTGACGGTGACGATCGGCTTGACGGTTTCGCGCGCGACGACGGTGGCGGCGCCGGTTTGCGGATCGACCGAATAGACCCGCAGCTGGCCGTAGCCGCGCTCGGTCCACTGGACGCGAACCTTGTCGCCCTCCCATCCCATGTCGGGATCGGCGGGGTAGAGCAGCGATTCGCTCGGCACCTGCACCGGCACGATCGTCGCGCGGCGGCGGCGCAGCGCCTGCTCGACGTCGATCACCAGCCGCTCTGCCTGAGGCAGCCTGGCCGCGCCCGCGAGCGGGTAGACGTAGCGGAAGCTGCGCGGATAGAAGCTGCCGGGCGGGTTCTCCTGCGTGACCGACAGTCGCTCGACCCCGCGCGTGTCGAGCCGCCAGCTGACGATGCGGCGCGAATCGGGCGACCAGCGCACCGACACCGGCATCTCCGGCTCCTCGGTGCCGGCCTTCAGAATGTCGGCGAGCTGGGGAATGCCGCGGCCATAAGGCTGCTCGCGCGTGCCGTCGATGGTGAGCGCGACCTCGCGGCCCGATCGCTGGTCGACCGCGAACAGGTTGTAGTCGCGCGCGCCGATGCGGAAGCGGCCGTCGGGCGACACCGCGTCGCGGCCGTCCGCCGCGCCCTTCTCGGCTTCGGCGAGGGTGCCGTCGGCGGCGAGCGTCCAGCGCTTGTCGAACGCGCCGAAGCTGAGCGTGCCGGCCTGCGGATCATAGTCGACGCGCTCGATCGGCAGTTTGCCGGGCGCGACCTTCTCGTGCGCGGCGGCGGCGAGCGCGGTGGCGAGCTGCGGCTCGGTGATGACGGTGCGGGTCGTGCCCGCGGCGATGTCGTGGAAGAAGAGCGTGCCTGCGGCGTGGGCACCGCGCCGGAACAGGATGCCGCGTCCGCCAGCGACGAAGGTCGCGTGCGGATCGCGGTCGGCGATCAGCTTTTCCATCGACTCGGCGAGATAGCGGTCGCCGGCCGCATAGCGCGCGGCGATCGGCAGCGTCGGCAGCGTCGGCAGCGTCGGCAGCGTCGGCGGCGCGGGGGCCGCAGCGGGCGCCGGGTGGCCGGGCGTTCTCGGCTGGGCGTCGGCGATCGTGCTGGATATCAGCAACGCGGTGCAGGCAAGCAGCAGCGGACGACGAAGCACCGGCGGATCTCCTCGGTGAGCAGGTCCCGGCGCCCCCTCGGCCCGCGACACACCCATGAGAACAGCTGCATGGACCAGCGTCAAATACTTTATACGATCATCTGAGCTGCGGGGTAGCGGAGGCGAACGGTTGACGCTCCGGCCGCCATACCGTAATCGTATACGGTATTTCAGGGAGGATGAGGTGATCCAGAGCAATCGCCGGGAGCTGCTGATCGGCGCCGCAACGCTGGCCTTCGCCGCGCAGGGTGCTCCCGCGCTCGCCCGTGTCGCCGGCGCCAACGGCTCGCTGCTGCCGGCCAAGCCCAAGCCGCTGCCGCTGAATGCGGTGCGGCTCAAGCCGTCCGACTATGCCACGGCGGTGGAGGTCAACCGCGGCTATCTCCACCGGCTCGATCCCGACCGCTTCCTCCACAACTTCCGCAAATATGCCGGGCTGGAGCCCAAGGCGCCGATCTACGGCGGGTGGGAAAGCGACACGATCGCGGGTCATACGCTCGGCCACTACATGACCGCGCTGGTGCTCACCTGGCAGCAGACCGGCGATCCCGAATGCCGCCGCCGCGCCGACTATATCGTCGACGAACTCGCCGAGGCGCAGGCAAAGCGCGGCACCGGCTACGTCGGCGCGCTGGGCCGCAAGCGCAAGGACGGCACCATCGTCGACGGGGAGGAGATCTTTCCCGAGGTGATGAAGGGCGAGATCCGCTCGGGCGGGTTCGACCTCAACGGCAGCTGGTCGCCGCTCTACACGGTGCACAAGCTGTTCGCCGGGCTGCTCGACGTCCACGGCGCCTGGGGCAACAAGAAGGCGCTGGAGGTCGTGACCGGCCTGGGCGGCTATTTCGAGCGGGTGTTCGCCGCGCTCGACGACGAGCAGATGCAGCAGCTCTTGGGCTGCGAATACGGCGGCCTCAACGAAAGCTATGCCGAGCTCTATGCGCGCACCGGCGACAAGCGCTGGCTGGCGGTCGCCGAACGGATCTACGATCGCAAGGTGCTCGACCCGCTGGTCGCGGGCGAGGACAAGCTCGCCAACTTCCACGCCAACACCCAGGTGCCCAAGCTGATCGGCCTCGCCCGGCTCCACGAGCTCACCGGCAAGTCCGAGCAGCGCGACGCCGCCGCCTTCTTCTGGAAGACGGTAACCGAGCACCACAGCTACGTCATCGGCGGCAACGCGGACCGCGAGTATTTCTCCGAGCCGGATACGATCGCCGACCACATCACCGAGCAGACCTGCGAGCACTGCAACAGCTACAACATGCTCAAGCTGACGCAGCACCTCTACCATTGGCAGCCGGACGGCGCGCTGTTCGACTATTACGAGCGCGCGCACCTCAACCACGTGATGTCGGCGCAGAACCCGAAGACGGGCGGCTTCACCTACATGACGCCGCTGATGACGGGCACCAAGCGCGGCTATTCGCAGCCCGACGAGGACGCCTTCTGGTGCTGCGTCGGCTCGGGCATGGAAAGCCACGCCAAACACGGCGAGGCGATCTTCTGGGAGGGCGAGGGCGGCCTGATCGTCAACCTCTACATTCCCGCCCAGGCGCAATGGGAGACGCGCGGCGCCGACGTGACGCTCGACACCGCCTATCCGTTCGAGCCGGGCGCGCGGCTGACGCTCGCCGCGCTCCGGAAGCGCGGGCGCTTCCCGATCGCGCTGCGCGTTCCCGGCTGGGCCGGTGGCACGGTGCAGGTGACGGTGAACGACGAGGCCGTCACTCCGGCAGTCGGCAACGGCTATGCGGTGGTCGATCGCCGCTGGAAGGCGGGCGACGTGGTCGCGATCACCTTCCCGCTCGACCTGCGGCTCGAATCCGCACCCGGATCGCCCGACACGGTGGCGGTGGTGCGCGGGCCGATGGTGCTCGCCGCCGACCTGGGCGCAGGGGAGGGCGACTGGGAGGGGGCGGATCCTGCGATGGTCGGCGACCAGCCGCTCGCTGCCTTCACCCCCGCGACTGGCCGCGCGACCTATGCCACGCGCGGGCTGCTGCGGCCGGCGGACCTGAACTTCGTGCCCTTCTATTCGCAGTACGACCGCCGCAGCGCCGTCTATTTCAAGCGCTTCAGCGAGACGGCGTGGCAGAAGGAGCAGGTCGCCTTCCTCGCCGAACAGGCGCGCACCAAGGACATCGCCGCGCGCTCGGTCGACGTGATGCACCTGGGCGAGATGCAGCCCGAGCGCGACCATGCGCTGGTGTCGGAAATCTCCTATCCCGTCACCTATCGCGGCAAGAACGGCCGAGACGCGCGCTCCGGCGGCTATTTCGAGTTCGCGATGAAGACCAAGCCGGGGCCGCTGGTGCTGCAGGCGAGCTACTGGGGCAGCGAGCGCGCGCGCGACTTCGACATCCTGGTCGACAATGTGAAGCTCGCCACCCAGCACCTCGACAACGACCGGCTGGGCAAGTTCTTCGACGTTGAATATCCCGTCCCCGAAGCGCTCACCAAGGGCAAGCAGAGCGTGAAGGTGAAGTTCGTGCCGCACGACCGCAGCACCGCCGGGCCGGTGTTCGGCGTCCGTCTGTTCACCGCCAAGCCGGGCGCGAAGACGTGAGCGCGGCGGCGGCCGACACGGTCGCGATGACGCTGGACGAGGTGCGCGATCTTGCGCGCCGCGTGCTCGCCGGCGCCGGGCTGTCGGCCGACCACGCCGCCGCGGTCGCCGAGACGCTGGTGGCGGGCGAGCGCGACGGTTGCGGATCGCACGGCGTCTATCGGCTGCTCGTCGCCACCCGCACGATCGCCACCGGCCGGGTGTCGACGGATGCCGTGCCGGTGGTGCGCGAGCCGGCACAGGCACTGGTGCGGGTCGACGGCGGCGGCGGCTTCGCGCAGCTGGCGTTCGAGCGCGGCAAGCCGCTGCTGATCGAAAAGGCCAAGGCGTTCGGCATCGCCGCGCTGGCGCTCAACAACGTCGTCCATTTCGCCGCGCTGTGGCCGGAGGTCGAGGCGCTGACCGACGCCGGGTTGGTCGCGCTCGCCTTCACCCCCAGCCACGCCTGGGTCGCGCCGGCGGGCGGCACCGAGCCGGTGTTCGGCACCAACCCGATCGCCTTCGGCTGGCCGCGGCCCGGCCGCGATCCGTTCGTGTTCGACTTCGCGACCAGCGCGGTCGCGCGCGGGGAGATCGAGCTCCACCGCCGCGCCGGCAAGCCGGTGCCCGACGACTGGGGCTATGATGCCGAAGGCCGGTCGACCACCGATCCGGCCGAGGTGCTCGCCGGCGCGATGCGCACCTTCGGCGGGCACAAGGGTTCGGCGCTCGCCGCGATGGTCGAGCTGATCGCGGGCCCGCTGATCGGCGACAGGACCAGCCGCGAGTCGATCGCGGCCGACGAGGGCGCGGGCGCGTCGCCCTTGGGCGGCGAGCTGATCCTCGCGATCGATCCGGCCGGCTTTCTGGGCGCGAGCGTCGCCGAGCACCTCTCACGCGCGGAGGCGATGTTCGCGGCGATCGAGGGGCAGGGCGCACGGTTGCCGGGGGCGCGGCGCTATGCCGCCCGCCGCCGCAGCCTGGCCGAAGGCGTGCAGGTGCCCGCGGCGCTGCACGCCGATCTGATGGCACTGACGACGGGGGACGCATAGGCATGCGGGGAGCACGGTTTCTGCTTGGGGCGGCGTTGATGGTTTCTTCTCCGGTGGCGGCGCTCGACGCCGCGTTCGCAGCGACGCTGGCGCAGGCGCATCCTCAGCCCGGCCAGACCGCCGACCAGCGGTTCGAGGCGCTCTACACCGCCGAATGGCAGTGGCGGCAGCACCAGTCCGCGCCCGACGAGGACAGCCCGGAGAGCGCGCCCAAGCGGCTGCCCGACGTCGGCCCCGAATGGCAGGCGGTGAAGACGAAGCGCTGGACCGATACCGAGCGCGCGCTCGCCGCGATCGATCCGGCGCGGCTGTCGCCCGCCAATCGCGTCAACTATGCGGTCTACAAGGCGCAGATCGACGCGCTGCTCGCCGAACAGCGCTATCGCGAGTATGAGAAGCCGCTCAACGCCGACACGAGCTTCTGGGGCAATCTCGCCGGCTGGGCGCGCGAGCCGCTCAAGACTGAGGAGCAGTATCGCAATTACATCGCGATGCTGCGCGAGGTGCCGCGCTACTACGACCAGCAGATCGTCAACATGCGCGCCGGGCTGAAGCGCGGCTTCACCCCGCCCGCGATCACCCTGCAGGGGCGCGACGCGGGCGTGGCCGAGGTGGCGGAGGCCAAGTCGCTCGACGACCAGCCCTTCTACGCGCCGTTCGCCAAGATGCCGGCGACGATTCCCGCGGCGACCCAGGCGACGCTGCGCAAGGAAGGCGAGGCGGCGATCCGCGAGGCGCTGGTCCCCGCCCACACCAAGCTGCTCGCCTTTCTGCGCACCGAATACATCCCCGGCGCGCGCACGCCGCTCGACGCCACCAGCCTTCCCGACGGCAAGGCCTATTACCAGTCGAAGATCCGCGAGTTCACCACGCTCGACAAGAGCCCGGACGCGATCCACGCGATCGGCCTGGCCGAGGTGGCGAAGATTCGCGCGCGCATGCTGGAGGTGATGAAAGAGGTCGAGTTCCAGGGCGACCTGCCGGCGTTCCTCACCTTCCTGCGCACCGATCCGCGCTTCTACGCGAAGACGCCGCAGGACCTGCTCGACCGCGCTGCGTGGATCGCCAAGACCTTCGACGGCAAGGTCGGCCAGTATTTCGGCCGGCTGCCGCGCAGCCGCTTCGCGATCAAGCCGGTGCCCGACGAGATCGCCCCCTTCTACACCGGCGGGCGTGGCGGGCCGGGCATCTACCTGGTCAACACCTACAACCTGCCGGCGCGGCCGCTCTATTCGCTGCCGGCGCTGACGCTGCACGAAAGCGCGCCGGGCCACGCCTTTCAGATGCCGCTCGCCGCCGAGAACACGGCGCTGCCGGCGTTTCGCCGCGACAGCTACATCTCGGCCTATGGCGAGGGCTGGGCGCTCTATTGCGAGGCACTGGGCGAAGAGATGGGGATGTACGACACGCCCTATGAGGTGTTCGGCATGCTCAGCTACCAGATGTGGCGCGCGGCGCGGCTGGTGGTCGACACCGGCCTTCACACCAAGGGGTGGACGCGCGAGCAGGCGCAGAAATACCTCCACGACAACACCGCGCTCGCCGATCACGAGATCACGACCGAGGTCGACCGCTACATCGCCTGGCCGGGGCAGGCGCTGTCCTACTATCTCGGCGAGCTCGCGATCCTCGACGCGCGGGCCCGGGCGGAAAAGGCGCTGGGCGCCAAGTTCGACATCCGCGCCTTCCACGACGCGGTGCTCGAGCTCGGCTCGGTGCCGCTGCCGGTGGTCGATGCGCGCGTCGACCAGCTGATCGCCGACGGTGGCAAGGGCCCCTATCCGGACGAGGACTGATGCGCACGACGCTGGCGGCACTCGCCGCACTCGCGGTGGCCGGGGGGCCTGCTGTGGCGCAGCAGGGCGTGGCGGTGCACAGCGCCGGCAATCCGATCCTGGCGGACGGGCGCTATTATTCGACCGATCCCGCACCGGTGGTGCTCGACGACACGCTCTACATCCTCGCCGGCCGCGACGAGGCGCCGGCGGACGTCAACGACTTCATCATGAACGAGTGGCAGCTGCTCGCCACCCGCGATCCGGCCAAGGGCGACTGGACGCACTATCCCGCCATTGCCCGGCCCGAAGCGGTGTTCCGATGGGCCGAGCCCGGCCGCGCCTATGCCGGGCAGATCGTCGAGGGCACCGACGGGCGGCTCTACCTCTACGCGCCGGTGCTGGAGGCGGGGGGCGACGCCAAGGACCGCTTCGCGATCGGCGTCGCGGTCGCCGATAGTCCCACCGGTCCCTGGGTCGATGCGCACCCCGCCGGACCGATCGTGTCGCAGCGCGTGCCCGAGGCGAACGCGATCCAGAACATCGACCCGACCGTACTGGTCGACGACGACGGCCGGATCTATCTCTACTGGGGCACCTTCGGCCAGCTGCGCGCGATCGAGCTGGAGCGTGACATGGTGACGCCCAAGGGGCGCGAGGTTACGGTGGAGGGGCTCACCGGCTTCTTCGAGGCGCCGTGGCTGATGAAGCGCAAAGGCGTCTATTATCTGCTCTATGCGGGCAACAATGCGGGACCGAACTCGCCCTGCACGCCGGCGGTCTACCATGCGTGCATCGCCTATGGCACCGCACCCTCGCCGATGGGGCCATGGACCTATCGCGGCACGGTGCTGAAGCCGGTATCCTCGACGACCTCGCACCCCGGCGCGGTCGAGTACCGGGGCCAATGGTATCTCGCCTACCACACCGCCGATGCCGAGGGCGGGGGGCATTTCCGCCGCAGCGTCGCGCTCGACCGGCTCGAATGGGACGACGGCGTCACCCCGCCGGCGATCCGCCCGGTGGTGCCGACCCGCGCGCCGCAGCCGGTGCCGCCGCCGACCCGCAACATCGCCGCTGCGGCCACGCCGGCCGCGTCGAACCAGCCGATCCCGGTGCAATATTGGATCCGCGCGCTCAACGACGGCATCGTCAAGGCGTCGCCGCTGCCGCCCGACATGTGGGGCAGCTGGACCGGCGACAATCCCGCGCAGCAGTGGATCGAGTACCGCTGGCCGCAGCCGGTGACGATCGACGGATCGCGCATCCGCTTCTTCGCCGACCACCCCGCCGGGTCGGGCGAGGGTGTTGCCCCGCCGGCGCGCTGGCGCATCGAATACTGGGACCGCGGCTGGAAGCCGGTGCCGCGACCCGACCGCTACGGCACCGCGGTCGATGCGTTCCAGGAGACTCGGTTCGCGCCGGTCACCACCCGCTGCCTGCGCGCGGTGTTCCAGGCGTCGCACGCCGGCGGCAGCAATGCCGCGCTGGCGGTGCAGGAATGGGAGGTGCTCGCCCCGCGCGTCACCCGCCCCGCCCCGCCCGCCGAGCCGGCGCCTCCCTGCGCCGCGACCGCCGCGCCGCCACGCTAGCGCGCGCCCTTGGCCAGTGCGTCGCGGAGCACCTGCACCTGACGGTTGAGCGCGGCGAGCGCGTCGGCGGTCATGTCAGTCCGCGCCATCCCCGCCTCGGCGAGGCAGCCGCATTCCTCGCGTAGCGCCCGCCCGCGCTCGGCGGCGCCGGTGGCGAGGGCACCAACCCCGAGCAGTTGTTCGCGGCCGGCTATGCCGCCTGCTTCATCGGCGCGCTCAAGGTCGCGGGACAGCAGCTCAAGCTCAAGGTGCCGGACACCGTCAGCGTGAACGCGACCGTCGGCATCGGCCCGCGGATCGCCGGCGGCTTCGGCATCACGGCGAATCTAGAGGTCAGCCTGCCGGGCGTGGCGCGCGCCGATGCGGAGAAGCTGGTCGCGACCGCGCACGAGATCTGCCCCTATTCGAACGCTACCCGCAACAACGTCGACGTCGGCCTGAGCATCGCCTGAGCATCGCCTGATCGGCGCCTGAGCGGTTCGTCCATCGGTTCTCCCAAGCGGGCGGGGTGGGGACACCCCGCCCGTTTTACGTTGTGTTGCGGAGGCTTGATCGCGATTGCGTTCGCTCTGTCGCTGCAATATGTCCGAGTAATGCGACCCCATCAGAGGGTGAAACGCCGGCCCGCCCCGGCAGCCAGGGAGAGACGAATCATGATCCGCATCCTTCGCCGCGCGGCGCTCGCGCTGTTGTTGTCGGCCGCGCCGCTCGGCGCCGTGGCGCAGACCGCGCCCGCCGAGCCCAGCCCGGCCGCAGGCACCGCCAGCGTCGAGATCGACGGCAGCAAGCCCGGCCCCGTCTACGACCGGCGCATCTTCACCCAGTTCGCCGAGCATCTCGGCCACGGCATCTACGAGGGGCTGTGGGTCGGCAAGAACTCGAAGATCCCCAACACCAACGGCTTCCGCAATGACGTGGTCGCGGCGCTGCGCGACCTGTCGGTGCCGGTGATCCGCTGGCCCGGCGGCTGCTTCGCCGACGAATATCACTGGCGGGAAGGCATCGGCCCGCAGAAGCAGCGCCCGGTGAAGATCAACACCCATTGGGGCGGCGTGACCGAGCCGAACACCGTGGGCACGCACGAGTTCTTCGAACTGCTGCGCCAGGTCGGCGCCGAGGCCTATGTCGCCGGCAACGTCGGCAACGGCACCCCGCGCGAGATGGCGGAGTGGGTCGAATATATGACCTCGCCGGCCGGCACGCTGGCCGAGGAGCGCGCCAAGAACGGCCACAAGGCGCCGTGGGCGGTGCCGTTCTTCGGCGTCGGCAACGAGCTGTGGGGTTGCGGCGGCAACATGCGGCCCGAGTTCGCCGCGGACGAGACGCGCCGCTATGCGACCTTCATCAAGGCGCCCGCCGGCACCAAGATCCTCAAGATCGCCGCCGGCGCCAACGTCGACGACTATAACTGGACCGAGACGATGATGCGCGTCGCGGCCCCGCAGCTCGATGCGCTGTCGCTCCACTATTACACGCTGCCGCAGGGCGGCTGGCCGCCCAAGGCCGATCCGGTCAACTTCGACGAGAACGGCTGGGCCGACGCGCTCGCCGGTGCCTGGCACATGGACGAGCTGATCACCAAGCACAGCGCGATCATGGACAAGTACGATCCGCAGAAGCGCGTCTTCCTGGCCGTCGACGAATGGGGCGCCTGGTATGCCCAGGATCCGGGCACGCGCCCGGGCTTCCTGCGCCAGCAGAACACGCTGCGCGACGCGCTGATCGCGTCGATCCACCTCGACATCTTCGCCAAGCACGCCGATCGCGTCCGCATGACCGCCATCGCGCAGATGGTGAACGTGCTCCAGGCGATGATCCTGACCGACGGCAGCAAGATGGTGCTGACGCCGACCTATCACGTGTTCGAGATGTACAAGCCGTGGCAGGACGCGACCGTGCTGCCGATCACGATCGACGCGCCCTGGTACAACAAGGACCAGTTCACCTTGCCGGGGGTCAGCGGATCGGCAGTGCGCGGCAAGGACGGGCGCGTCCATGTCGGTCTGTCCAATCTCGACCCGAACCAGGCGAACACCGTCACCGTGAAGCTGGACGGTCTCACCGCGTCCTCGGTGACCGGCCGGGTGCTGACCGCGCCTGCCATCAACGCGCACAACAGCTTCGACGCGCCCGAGGTGGTGAAACCCGCCGCCTTCACCGGCGCGCAGGTGAACGGCGGCACGCTGACGGTGACGCTGCCCGCCAAGTCGGTGGTCGTGCTCGACCTGCAGTAACAGGCGACCTTGTGCCCCTGCGCAGGCAGGGGCTCAGGTCCACAAGCGTAGGTCATAGAAACCCTGGGCTCCTGCTTCCGCAGGAGCACCGGAGGAGGAGAGGGATGATGCTTCGGTCGCTTCTGATAGGAGCCGCGCTGGTGCTTTGCGGCGCCGGAGCCTTGGCGCAGCAGGCGCCCGGCTCCCCGGCGCAGCAGGCGCCCAGCCTCAACGAGCGCCTGACCGGCGACCTCGTCCCAACGCACGATCCGGTGATCGCGCGTGAGGGCGACACCTATTATGTGTTCGGCACCGGCCACGGCGATCGCCTGGTCGAGACCAAGAGCTCGCCCGACCTCGTCCACTGGACCGCGGGCGCGCCGGTGTTCACCAAGCTGCCCGACTGGGCGCCCAAAGCGGTGCCCGGCACCAACGGTCTGTGGGCGCCCGACATCGCGCGCGTGAACGGCCGCTGGCGGCTGTACTATTCGGTCTCGACCTTCGGATCGAACCGCTCGGCGATCGGCATGGCGACCAACGCCACGCTCGATCCGAAGTCGCCCAAGTTCGCGTGGCGCGACGAGGGGCTGGTGGTGCAGTCGATGCCCAGCGACGACTTCAACGCCATCGACCCCAATTTCGTGATCGACCGGCAGGGCCGCCACTGGCTGTCGCTCGGCAGCTTCTGGAGCGGCATCAAGCTGTTCGAATTGGACAAGAAGACCGGCAAGCTCCTCCACCCCAAGGAGAAGCGCTTCTCGCTCGCCCGCCGCATGGCCCCCGCCGGCGCGGCCGCGCCGATCGAGGCGCCGTTCATCGTGCCGCATGGCGACTATTATTATCTGCTCGTGTCCTACGACTATTGCTGCAAGGGCGTGAACAGCACCTACTACACCGCCGTCGGCCGCTCGAAGGACATCACCGGGCCCTATGTCGGCAAGGACGGCAGTCCGCTGATGGAGGGGCAGGGGACGATCTTCCTGCGCGCCGACCTTCAGGAAAAGCAGCGCTTCCGCGGCCCCGGCCATGCCGGCTGGCTGCACGACAAGGACGGCCGCGATTACGTCGTCTACCACGCCTACGATCGCGAGAAGAACGGCGCGCCGACGCTGCGCATCGCGCCCGTGACCTGGGGCGCCGACGGCTGGCCTGTCGCTTAGCAATGACTGAAACTCTCCAAGGAGCTGCCGCCATGCTTCCTCTCGACCGCCGCTTCTTCCTCGCCGGTGCCGCCGGCAGCCTCGTCGCGGCAAAGGCTTCCGCCGCCGGCCTGCGCGCCACCGACGCCGCCGCCGCGCCGGTGCCGGTCAACCCGCTCGTCAAGCAGCGCGCCGACGCGCAGGTGTTCCGCCACGCCGACGGCTATTATTATCTGACCGGATCGGTGCCCGAGTACGACCGGCTGGTGCTGCGCCGCTCGCGCACGCTCGCGGGGCTCGCCACCGCCGAGGAGCGGGTGCTGTGGCGCCACCAGGCGAGCGGGCCGATGTCGGGCTTTCTCTGGGCGCCCGAGCTGCACCTCTTTGACGACAAATGGGTGATGTATTTCGCGGCCGGCCCCAGCGGCGGCGGCGAGGACGTGTTCCGCATCCGCACCTATGCGGTGGTGTGCGACGGCCCCGATCCGATGACCGGCAGCTGGAGCGTGCTGGGCAAGTTCGAATCGCCGTTCGACGGCTTCAACCTCGATTCGACGATCTTCATGCACCGCGGCGTCCGCTATTTCTGCTGGGCGGAGCGCGAGCCAGGGATCGAAACCAACTCCAACCTCTATCTCGCGCCGATGAAGACGCCGCTGACGCTGGCGGCAAAGGCGGCGCGGCTGACGGTGCCGACGCTCGACTGGGAGGTGCGCGGGTTCAAGGTCGCGGAGGCGCCGGCGGTGCTCGCGCGCAACGGCCGGCTGTTCCTGACCTATTCGGCGAGCGCGACCGACGACCGCTATTGCCTGGGCATGCTGACGGCGCGCGACGACGCCGACATCATGGATGCGAAGAGCTGGACCAAATCGCCGCAGCCGGTGTTCGTCAGCTCGGACGTGACGAAGGTTTATGGTCCCGGCCACAACAGCTTCACCGTCGACGAGCAGGGCCGCGACGTGCTGGTCTACCACGGCCGCGACTACAAGGCGATCGAGGGCGACCCGCTGTTCGACCCGAACCGCCACACCCGAGTCCAGCGCATCTACTATCGCGAGGATGGCACGCCGGATTTCGGCATCCCCGTCGGCAACGGCTTGGTTCCCGACCGCTTCTCGCCCGCCGATGCGCCGAAGCAGTTCGTGCGGCATGACGGCGACCGCGTGCTGGTCGGCGCGGGCGACATCCCCTCCAGCCAGTTCCGCGGCGTGGCGAGCATGGCCGGCTCCGGCGCGGTGACGCTGGTGCCGATCGATGCCCCCGAACGCGTTCTGTTCGCCGCGCCCGACGGCAGCGTCCGGCTCGCCCAGCCGCAGCGCGACCGCCAGTTCGTGCTGCGCAGCAGCTTCGTGCGCGAGGCGGTAGACCGCGACACGGTGCGCTTCGTGCTCGCCGGTCGCCCCGGCATGGTGCTGTCGCACGCCGACGGCGGGCTGCGGCTGGTGGCACGCCCCAAGCGCGGTGCGGCACCCAACACGCTGTTCCGGGTGAGCTGAACCTCCACCCGTCCTCTCCGACACATGCTCCCGCTCCGGTGGCCAACCCGGCCGCCGGAGCGGCTTTCGTTGGGCGGCGCCGCGCCCGGCGCCGCGGTGCTGCGGCAGGACGAAGCCTCTTGCGGATCGGACGAAAATCCTCTACTTTTTGTCCGAGTAATAAATACGATGATTGGCCGAGGCGAAACGCCCGGTTAGGGGAGAGGAACATGGCGTTCAGGCCCGTTTTCTTGCGCACTGCGTCCGTTGCCGCTCTGGTCCTTGCGTCGCCCGCCCTGGCGCAGACCGCCGCCGAGGACGTTGCGCCGGCTACCGATTCTACCGTCACCCAGGTCGGCGAGACCCCCGATGCGGCACCCAGCGAGGGCGACATCGTCGTCACCGGCGTGCGCGGCAGCATCGTCGGCGCGCTCAACGTGCGCCGCGAAGCGACCCAGATCGTCGACTCCGTTGTGGCCGAGGACGTCGGTAAATTGCCCGACAATAACGTGGTCGAGGCGCTCCAGCGCATCACCGGCGTCCAGATCACCGATCGCGCCGGCGGCGAAGCAGCGACGGTCACCATCCGCGGCCTGACCGATCCGCTGACGACCCTCAACGGCCGCAACATCTTCACCGCGGCGGGAACGTCGTTCGCCCTGCAGGACATCTCGGCGAACCTCGTCAAGCAGGTTGACGTCTACAAGACGCGCTCGGCCGATCAGATCGAAACCGGTCTCGCCGGCCAGATCGACGTGAAGACCCGCCGTCCGCTCGACTTCGACGGCTTCGCCATCTCCGGCCTCGCCCGCGGCATCTACAGCGAGCTGGCGGACGAGATTAATCCGAACGTGGCGCTGCTGGTCAGCAACCGCTGGGAGACCGGCATCGGCGACATCGGCCTGCTGGTGAACGGCAGCTATTCGCGGTACAAGTATCGCAACCAGAACCTGCAGGCGGGCGCCATGGTGCCCTTCGCGACGGAGACTCCGCCGGACGGAAGCGGGCTGACCCCGCTCCAGCGCATCTTCCCGGGCGATCGCAACGAGAACTGGACGCCCGGTCTCGATCGCGGCCTGCCGACCGCGCCGGGCTCGACGCTCAACATCAACGGCGTCGACGTTCCCTATTATCTGTCGCGGGATGCGATCATCAGTTCGGACCTGTACGGCGAGCGCGAGCGCCCGTCGGTCAACGCTGCGCTGCAATGGGCGCCGAACGACCGCTCCGTCTACACCGCCGAGGTGTTCTACACCGGCTTCCGCGGCAAGACGGCCAACAGCCTGCACTTCAGCTTCGCCGACTGGTGGGGCGATCTCCCGACTCCGGTGGGGTCGAGCTTCGAACTGTACGACGGCACGAACATCATCAAGTCGCGTCGCGCCGGATCGGTCGCCGGCTTCAACAGCGGCGACTATGCGACCAACAAGACGGACAGCTTCGTCTATGCCCTGAACGGGCAATGGGACGTCGCGGACCGCGGCAAGATCTCGGCCGACGTCGCCTATCAGAACAGCACGAACGAGACCTCGTTCTTCGCCATCCGCACCGATCGCGGTCCGCTCGACCTCGACGTCGACTTCAATGCCGGCGGCGGCCTGCCGGCGTACAGCTTCGGCAATCAGGAAGTCCTGACCGACCCGTCGGCATGGACGGTGGGCAACCTGTTCGACAGCGGCACCAAGAACAAGGGCAGCGCGCTGACCGTGATGCTCGACGGCGAGTATAGCTGGGACGAGGGTTTCCTGCGCCGCATCAAGGCCGGCTTCCGCTACGACAATCGCGATGCCGACAGCTATGTGCGGGATCAGGGTGCGGGCGCCCTCACGCGACCGAACCCGGCGTTCAATCCGGCTCTCCCGATCGGGGCAGACAATCCGGAGCGTCTGCCCATTTATCTCTCGGAATTCGCGCAGGGCACGCCGTTCACCAACAGCGGCTTCTTCGACGGGCGGGCGGACGTTCCGACCAGCTGGGTCATCGCCGACCCGCGGACGATGGACAAGGATGCCGTTCGCACCCTGTACCGCGCCGTCGCGCCGGGCCTGCTGCTGTCCGACCAGCTGAGCTTCGGGCAGGTCTTCGGGATCAACGAGATCAACACCGCGGCCTACATCGTGGCGGACGGAGAGGTCGAGCTGTTCGGCCGGCCGCTGCAGCTGCAGGGCGGCGTGCGCTATGTGATGATCGACACCGACTACGACTATTTCGATCGCGGGGCGAACTTCGCCCGCACGTCGGTGTCGACCGGGTCGGAAAAGTTCCTGCCGTCGTTCACCGCGCGGTACGGCATCACCGACAATCTGCGGATTCGTTTTAACTATGGTGAGACGCTGCGTCGTCCGGCGTTCGGCGATCTGAACCCGAACCGGGTGCTGACCGGCGACCTGTCGCGGATCGGCTTCGGCACCGGCACGTCGGGCACGGCGACGCTCGGCGCGACCCATTCGAAGAACATGGATCTCGCGCTGGAGTGGTATTTCGAGCGCAACAGCGCGATCTACGTGACGGGCTTCCACCGCGAGATCGAGGGGCTGGTGGTTCCGCTCACCATCCGCGAGTTCATCCCCAACAACTATCTGCCGCGGAATGAGACCTACACCGAGAACTTCAACATCACCCGTCCGGTAAACGCGTCGGACGGCGTGCTGAAGGGCGTGGAACTGGGCCTGACCTATTTCCCGACCTACCTGCCCGGGCCGCTCGACGGCCTCGGCTTCACCGGCAGCGCGACGATCCTGGATTCGGAGCAGACGATCCCCGTCACCAACACGCAGGGCGAGATCGTCGGCGAGACGACCTCCTCGTTCTTCGGGGTGTCGAAGCTCTCCTACAACGCCACGCTGGCGTACGATAAGGGCCCGATCGGGGCGCGCCTGTCGTACATCTGGCGCAAGGGCTTCCTCCAGAGCAACGAAGCTCGCTCGTTCGCCAATCCGATCGGCTTCTGGCGTCGACCGGAAAAGAGCCTCGACCTCCAGCTGACCTGGAACGTGACCGACGACATCGGCGTGACCTTCGACGCGGTGAACCTCACCAAGGCGAAGCAGCAGAACTACTACAAGTTCGAGGATGCCGGCGGGCCGGAGCAGTTCAACTCCAGCACCTTGCTGCTCGACCGCACCTTCGCGTTGGGCGTGCGTTTCTCGATGTGATCCGGACGGCTTCCGTCCAACCTCTGCACCACCTTGGGGGCCGGTTCGCCGGCCCCTTTTTTCGTGGCGGTTTCGCTGGCATCGGCGCGCCGATCGGCGCAGCTTGGGCGGCATGATCCCGCGCCGTCCTTCGCAGCTGTTCCGCAGCCGCTGGTCCGCCCTGTGGTGGGCGCTCGGCGTCCTGGTCACCACGCTGATGACGGTCGGCTTCGCCAGTCGGGACGGGGAGCCCGCCGACGGCGTCGAGGACAACGCCGTCGCGGGGCTGACCGACGTCACCGGCGCGCCGGTGACGGATCAGGACCTCGCCGTGCTGCGCAATCTGATCGGCAATGGCAGCTAGCGCGTCACGCGCGCGCGGTGCACTCGGTCTTACCCCGGCCGTCGCGCGTGAAGGTCGCGCGATCGCCCTTGCCGCGCAGCGTCATGCCGTCGCCGGCATACCAGATGCCGGAGGCCGGGCGCTGCCCCTCGAGCACGCCGAGCGTGGCATTACCCCGGCGCAGCGTCACGGTGTCGGCGCGATTGTCGAACGCGGCGACCAGCGTCGTGCCGTCGTCGCAGCGATAGCGTGCGGTGACCTTGGCCGGCATGTCCGCGGCGGTCGTATTCCGGGAAGCGAGATCGACCTTTTCGATCCGCCAGGAACGCTGCTCGGCGGTGGCGCCGTCGATATCGCCCGCGCGATGGAGCGTGACCTCGCCCTGCTCGACGATCGGCGGGCCGTTCTTGCGCGTCGCCCGGACCGTCACGGGCACGGTGACGTAGCGTTGCCCCGCGCCGGAATCGATCCGGCCGGGGGCACCGACCTCCGCGCGATAGCTGGCATAGCCGGCGAAGCCGCGGGCGAAGGCCGCAGGGCTCTTGCCCGACGCCGCGCCGCCGTTGCGCCAGAGTGCGCGGGCCGCGGCATAGTCGCCGCGGCCGAGCAGCGCGTAATAGCGCTCGACCAGCGCCCGCGCCGCCTCCGCGGTCTTGCCATCGGCATCCGCGGCGGGTGGGGCGGGCGTGGCACTGGCGGCGTCCGCCGGCGCCCCGACGGGGGCAGGCGACGGTGCACCCGAGGGTCCGGTGGGCACCGGTGCGTCGGCAGCGGGTCCCTGAGCCTCGGCGGTCTGGTCGCGCGCGGCATCGCGACCGTCGCCGCAGCCGGCAAGCATCAGCGCCAGCGCGGCTGCGGCGAGCGGACGACTCACGGCTCGAGCGCGTCCTCGTCCGCGTCGTCGAGGTCACCGTCCTCGGCGAGATCGTCGCCGTCGAAATCCTCCTGGAGTTCGTCCTCGTCCTGATCGTCCTGGTTCACCGGCACGTCGTCGTCGTCTTCTTCTTCGCCGAGTTCGTCGTCCTGCATCAGAAGCTCGTCTTCGTCCTCGTCGTCGGACTCGGCGAGATCGGGCTCCATGTCGGTCATCATCGTGCCGTCGCTGGGGCCGTCGCGCGTGACCTCGAGGATCTCGGCACGCTGGCTCTCGTCATAGCCTTCCTCGTCGTAGCCGTCGTCGCCGGAGCCCTGTCCCGTAACCTGGTGACCGCCCATGATTCGCTCCTTGCTGTGGTCCGCGAAACGCGGACTCTTCCCAGCGCGAACGGCGATCGGGGCTTCCTGTTCCCGCCGCCCGCGACGATCCGAGCGGCGGGCGGGGGGAGAAGCCGGCGGCTGCCGCGCAGCCGCTGCACCGTGGGGCTGTTCGCGGGCGCCTTGCGGGCGTATTCAGGCGCACAATCAACCCCCTGCAGGATTTCCGATGGCCGACGCTCCCATGACCCAGGTGCCCCTCGTCTCGCTCGCCGAGCAGCAGGACGATCCGGAGCGCTTCGCCCAGGCGTTCGGCGGCTCGTTCGCGCGCTTCGGCTTCGCGATGGTCGCCGACCACGGCATCGACGCCGCGCTGATCGAGCGCGCCTGGACGCTGACCGGGCAGTTCTTCAAGCTGCCCGAGGAAGAGAAGCGCGGCTATCACCAGCCGGGCGGCGGCGGCGCGCGCGGCTATACGCCGTTCGGGATCGAGATCGCCAAGGACGCGACCGAGAACGACCTCAAGGAATTCTGGCACATCGGCCGCGAGCTGCCGGCCGACCATCGTTTCCGCGCGGTGATGGCCGACAACGTCTGGCCGTCGGCGCCGGCGGGGTTCAAGGAAACCTTCGTCGAGCTGTTCGCCGCGTTCGACGCCGCGGGACTCAAGCTCCTGTCGGCGATTGCCCGCTATCTCAAGCTCGCGCCCGACTGGTTCGAGCCGGCGGTCGACAGCGGCAATTCGATCCTGCGGCTGCTCCACTATCCGCCGGTGTCGGCCGATGCGCCGGGCGTGCGGGCTGGCGCGCATGAGGACATCAACCTCATCACGCTGCTGCTCGGCGCCGAGGAAGCCGGGCTCGAACTGCTCGACAAGGACGGCCGCTGGCTCGCCGTCAAGCCGCCCAAGGGGGCGATGGTCGTCAACGTCGGCGACATGCTCCAGCGGCTGACCAACCATGTCCTGCCCTCGACCACGCACCGTGTCGTCAATCCGGCGCCCGAGCGGCGCGGCAAGTCGCGCTATTCGATGCCGTTCTTCCTCCACCCCGCGCCCGACTTCCTGATCGAGACGCTGCCGGGCTGCGTCGGCGAGGGGAACCGCTATCCGCAGCCGATCACGGCGCACGACTATCTCCACCAGCGGCTGGTCGAGATCGGGCTGATCAAGAAATAAGGGTTGGGCGGCTGCCCCGGGCTCGCTTTCGCAACTTCCGCAAAGTTTTCGGACGCGTTCGGGGTTGTTTGTACCTCGGCGCGTCCGCTAACGCCGCCTTCGCCGCCGGAGTGTCCCGGCGGAGAACGAAAGAGGCAGGCATGACGGAACCGCTACGCGTCGCGATCGCAGGACTTGGCACGGTCGGCGCGGGTGTGATTCGTCTCCTCGATACCAACGGGCCGCTGATCGAGCGCCGCGCCGGCCGCCCGATCGAGATCGTCGCCGTCTCCGCGCGCGACCGCACCAAGGACCGCGGCGTCGACCTGTCGCGCTTCGAGTGGGTCGACGACACCGCCGCGCTGGCCGCCGATCGTCGCGCCGACGTGGTGGTCGAGCTGGTCGGCGGCGCCGATGGCCCGGCGCTGACGCTTGTTCGCGCCGCACTCGGCAACGGCAAGAGCGTGGTCACCGCCAACAAGGCGATGATCGCCCATCATGGCCTGGAACTCGCGCGCGCCGCCGAAGGGCGCGGCGTGGCACTCAAGTTCGAGGCGGCGGTGGCGGGCGGCGTGCCGGTCATCAAGGGGCTGCGCGACGGCGCCGCGGCCAACGAGATCGGCCACGTCTACGGCATCCTCAACGGCACCTGCAATTTCATCCTGTCGAAGATGGAGGCCGAGGGTCGCGACTTCGCCGAGGTACTGGCAGAGGCGCAGCGGCTGGGCTTCGCGGAAGCCGACCCGAGCTTCGACATCGACGGCATCGACGCCGCGCACAAGCTGTCGATCCTTGCCAGCCTCGCCTTCGGCACGCGCCCGGCGTTCGACGACGTCGCGGTGACCGGCGTGCGCCACGTGCTCGCCGCCGACATCGCCGAGGCGGCGACGCTCGGCTATCGCGTGCGGCTGGTCGGTGTGGCGGAGGCGGGTGCGCACGGGCTGTTCCAGCGCGTCCACCCGCATCTGGTGCCGCTCGACCATCCGCTGGCGCACGTCACCGGTTCGCTCAACGCCGTCGTGGCGGAGGGCAATTTCGTCGGCCGGCTGTTCTTCCAGGGGCGCGGCGCCGGCGACGGCCCGACCGCGAGCGCGGTGGTCGCCGACCTGATCGACATCGCCCGCGGCGAGTTCGGCCCCGCCTATGCGATGCCGGCCGAGGCGCTCGCCGAGCAGCCCGCCGCGTCCACTGGCGAGCGCCGCGGCCGCGCCTATCTGCGGCTGATGGTCGCGGACAAGGTCGGCGTGCTCGCCGAGATCGCCGCGGCAATGCGCGACGCCGGCGTCTCGATCGAGCGGCTGATGCAGCGCGGCGCCAACGCCGACGGCAGCGTGCTGGTGGCGATCGTCACCCACGAGGGGCCGGAGCGCTGCGTCGCCGCGTCGCTCGAACGGCTGCGCGGTTCGCCGAGCCTGGTCGGCGAGCCGATGTGGATGCACATCCTGGAGAGCTGAGCGGGGCGCGTCATCGCCCTTCGTTCGTCATGCCAGCGGAGGCTGGCATCCAGACACGCTACGCTCGCGCTTCAATCGTAGCGGCAATGGATCCTGACGTTCGTCAGGGTGACGGGAGGGGGCACGTTTCCGTGCGTTGATCCGTGCTCCTGCGAAGGCAGGAGCCCAGGGTCCCAAGCACCGGCAGTCGTTGCTCTGCGGAAACCCTGGATCCCTGCCTGCGCAGGGATACGGATGCGGCCAGCGGCGTACTCAATCCCCGAACGGCCGGTCGATCGCGTGCTGCGGCTGGGTGAACCACGCCGCGCCCGTCTCGGTGACGTGGAAGTGATCCTCCAGCCGCACGCCGAAGCGGTTGGGAACGACGATCATCGGCTCGTTGGAAAAGCACATGCCGGGCGCGAGCGGCGTCTTGTCGCCGCGCACCAGATAGGCCGGCTCGTGGATCGACAGGCCGATGCCGTGGCCGGTGCGGTGGGGGAGGCCCGGCAGGCGATAGTCGGGGCCGAGCCCTGCCGCTTCCAGTACCCGCCGCGCGGCGGCGTCCACCGCCTCGCACGGCACGCCGGGCGCCGCCGCGTCGAACGCCGCCTGCTGCGCCTCCTTCTCCAGCGACCAGATGCTGCGCACCTCGTCGGGCACGCTGCCGAAGGCATAGGTGCGGGTGATGTCCGAGTGATAGCCCTCGACCAGGCAGCCGGTGTCGACCAGCACCAGTTCGCCCTCCTGCAGATATTGCTCCCCCGGCAGCCCGTGGGGAAAGGCGGTGGCGCGGCCGAACTGGACGATGCAGAAGCTCGATCCCGCCGCGCCGATCGCGCGGTGCGCGGCGTCGATGAAGCGGACGACGTCGCTCGCGGCGATGCCCGGCTGGAGGATGCGCGCGGCGCGGCGGTGCACTTCCAGCGTCATCGCCTTGGCCTGGCCGAGCAGCGCCAGCTCGGCCGGCGACTTGACCATGCGGCAGCCGTCGATCGCCGGCGCGCCGTCGAGCAGGGTGACGCCGGCCGCCTTTGCGCGCAGCCGCTCGGCCCATTGGAACGGGAACAGCGGATCGACGCCCAGCCGGGTGACGCCGGTCCCCGCCAGAGTGTCGGCGAGCAGCGCGATCGGGTCCTCGTCCTCCTCCCACAGCCGGACGTCGGCGTCGATCGCCAGATCGGCCTCCAGCGTGCCGAGTTCGAAGGCGGGGCACAGCAGCACCGGGCGGCCGGACGCGGGCAGCAGCATCACCACCAGCCGCTCGCTCGGGCCCCAGGGCACGTCGGCGAAATAGCGCAGCGACGCGCCGACGTTGACCAGCAGCCCGTCGGCGCCGTTCGCCTCCGCGAGCGTGCGCGCCTGCGCCAGTCGCGCCTGTCGCTCGGCCGCGTCGATCGGGGTGGCGCGCTCGGCCCAGGGAGTGATCGCTGCGAGTTCGGCCGCTGCGTTCGATCCGCCGATGGTCATGCTGTGTCCTTCTTCAAAAACGGGCGAGGTCGAACGGGGCGAGGTCGACCGGCGGGGACGCATCGGCGGCCAAGGCGGCGACGATTTCCGCGGTGATCGGCGCCAGCGTGAGCCCGAGATGCTGGTGGCCGAACGCATAGAGCAGGTTGCCCGCGCGACGCGAGCGCCCGATCGCCGGGAGATAGTCGGGGAGCGTCGGGCGGCTGCCGATCCAGCGGCGGAACGGGCCGGCGATCGGCAGTCGCAGGGCGCGGACATGCGCCTCCAGCCGCTCCCACTTGCGCGGGTCGGGCGGCGCGTCGGGCGTGTTGAGTTCGACGAAGCTCGCCGCCTGGACGCACTCGGCATAGCGGGTGACGATCATCGAGCGATCCTCGAACACCAGCGGCGGCAGCTCGGCGGGCCAGCGGTCGGCGGCGGCGCGCAGGTGATAGCCGCGCTCGGCGATCATCGGCACGGTATGGCCGGTCGCCGCCATCAGCGCGCGCGATCCGATGCCGGCGGCGACCAGCACCAGATCGGCGGGATGGCCGGGCACCTGCGCGGCGCCGTCGACGATCGCGACCGTCGCGCGCTCGCGGACGATCCGCCCGCCCGCCGCGGTGAAGCTGCGCTCGAGCGCCGCGGCGAGCGCCGACAGGTCGCGGACCTGGCCGCTGCCCGAAAAGCGGATCGCGCCCGCGATCGGCACCTGGCTCACCGCGCCGATCGCCGCCAGCTCCGCGGCATCGGCATCGCGGAAGGTGGCGGTGCCGGTGTCGGCCTCGGCCCATGCGGCGCGGCCGGCGCGTGCGGTCTCGGGCGTTTCCCAGGCGACGAGATGGCCGTTCTCGGCCAGCAGCTCGGGCGCGCCGATCGCCGCCACCAGCCGCCGCCACGCCGGCAACGACTCGCGCAGCAGCCCGCCCAGCGCCCGGCTGCCCGCGGCGAAGTGCCGCGGCGTCGAGCGGTCGAGCAGCCGCACCGCGAACGGCAGCCAGTGCGCGATGCGCGCGAGCGGCAGGTCGAGCGCACCGCCGCGAGCGAACAGCCGGCGATGCGCCGAGCGGACCGCTGCGGGCGAGGCGAGCGGCGCCACCTGCTCGGTCGCGATATGGCCGGCGTTGCCCCAGGAAGCGGCGGTGCGCTGGTCGTCCGGCTCGAACAGCGTCACCGCATGGCCGGCGCGCGCGAGCGCCACGCCGCACGCCAAGCCGACCACGCCGCCGCCCACCAGATTAATCGCACGCACGCCCGTTCTCCTGTTGCGGTGCAACGATCCCTATCGTATACGGTATATGTCCGCAACGATAAGAGAATGGTGCAGGTATGAGTGTCGATTGGAAGGGTGTGTTCCCCGCCGTCACGACGCAGATCCGCGAGGACCTGTCGATCGACTTGGGCGAGACCCAGCGGGTGGTGGACGACCTGATCCGCGACGGCGTCACGGGCGTGATCGCGCTCGGCACCGTCGGCGAGAACAACTCGCTGATGTTCGAGGAGAAACAGCAGGTCCTGAGCGCGATCGTCGAAGTGGTGGCGGGTCGCGTGCCGGTGCTCACCGGCGTGTCCGAATACGACGAGCGCCGCGCGGTGCGTTGGGCGCAGTCCGCCGAGAAGATCGGCGCGACCGGCCTGATGGTGCTGCCGCCGATGGTCTATGTGCCCAAGCCCGAGGAACTGGTCACCCATTTCCGCGGCATCGCCGAGTCGGTCGGGCTGCCGATCATGCTCTACAACAACCCGCCGGCGTACCGGACGGTGATCGACCGCGGCGTGCTGGCCGCGCTCCACGATGTGAAGAACATCGTCGCGGTCAAGGAATCGGCGCCCGACACGCGCCGCTTCACCGACTTCCGCAACGAGTTCGGCGATCGCTTCGTGCTGTTCGCCGGGCTCGACGACGTCGCGCTCGAAGGGCTGTTCCTGGGTGCGCAGGGCTGGGTCTCCGGCCTCACCAACGCTTTCCCGCGCGAGTCGGTGGAGCTGGTCCGGGCTTTCGCGCGCGGCGACACCGCCAAGGCGCTGGAGATCTACCGCTGGTTCATGCCGCTGCTCCACCTCGACGCCGAGCATGATCTGGTGCAGACCATCAAGCTCTCCGAACAGGTCATGGGTCGCGGGTCGGAGCGCGTGCTGCCGCCGCGTCAGGTCCTCACCGGCGAGCGCCGTGCCGAGGTGATCGCGATGGTCGAGAAGGCCGCGGCGACGCGTCCGACTCTCGAGGTGGCCAAGGCAGCCTGACGAGTAGACGCATGCGGCACACCTTCTTCTGTATCGACGGCCATACCGCCGGCAACCCGGTCCGCCTCGTTGCGGGCGGTGCGCCGCTGCTGAAGGGGGCGTCCATGTCGGAGCGGCGCCAGGATTTCCTGGCGCGCTTCGACTGGATCCGCACCGGCCTGTGCTTCGAGCCGCGCGGCCACGACATGATGTCGGGCGGCTTCCTCTACCCGCCGACGCTGCCCGACAGCGACGTCGGCATCCTGTTCATCGAGACCTCGGGCTGCCTGCCGATGTGCGGCCACGGCACCATCGGCATGGTCACCTTCGGGCTGGAGAATGGGCTGATCCAGCCTGCCACGCCCGGCAAGCTGCGCATCGAGGTGCCCGCCGGGGTGATCGACGTCGCCTACACGACCGAGGGCGACAAGGTGACGGCGGTGCGCATCACCAACGTGCCCGCCTATGTCGCGGCGACCGGCATCCAGGTCGAGCTGGAGGGGCTGGGGCCGCTCAGCGTCGACGTCGCCTATGGTGGCAACTATTACGCGATCGTCGACCCGCAGGGCGCCTATACCGGGCTGGACGACCTGGGCGCCTCCCGCCTGGTCGAACTGAGCGCGCGGCTGCGCGAGGCGATCCGCGCACAGTTCGAGCCGGTGCATCCGCTCGATGCCACCATCCGCGGCGTCAGCCACATCCTGTGGGCCGACAAGCCGCGCTGCGACGGAGCCGACGGGCGCAACGCGGTGTTCTACGGCGACCGCGCGATCGATCGCAGCCCGTGCGGCACCGGCACCTCCGCGCGGCTCGCGCACCTGGCGGCGAAGGGCGCACTCCGGGTCGGCGACCGCTTCGTCCACGAAAGCTACATCGGCAGCCGCTTCACCGGCCGGGTCGAGGCGGAGACCGCGATCGGCGAGCAGCCGGCGATCGTCCCGTCGATCGAAGGGTCCGCGATCGCGACCGGCTTCAACACGATCTGGATTGATCGTATCGATCCTTTCTGGAAGGGTTTTCAGGTCACATGACCCTCGCGGTCCGCAGTCGACTTCCGGCGCGCGGGCCGCGTCCTTCCGGAGGTCTCCCGTCGATGAGTATTGTCGTCCGCACGCTATCCGAACAGGTGTTCGAGATCATCCGCGAGCGGATCATCACCGGCGCGCTGCCGCGCAACGCGCCGATCCGCCAGGATGCCCTCGCCAACGAGCTGGGCGTGAGCAAGATCCCGCTGCGCGAGGCGCTCGCCCGGCTCGAGCAGGAGGGGCTGCTCAGCAGCCAGGCCAACCGCGGCTATTTCGTCCGGCCGATGTCGGCGGAGGAGTTCGACGAGATCTTCGCGCTGCGGCTGGTGCTGGAACCGGCGGCCGCGGCGCTTGCCGCCGAGCATGCCGACGACGGCGAGCGTGCCGCCGCGATCGCCGCGTTCGAGGCGCTCGACAGCGCCGCGAGCAACAATCTGGCCGCGGTCGCGGTCTGCAACCGCAACTTCCACACCGCGTTGGTCCGCCCGAGCGGGCGGCTGCTCACCACCCAGCTGGTCGAACGGCTGGCGGTGCTCGCCGAACGCTATGTGGTCGCGCATCTGGCGCCCGCCGGCCGCGAGGACCGCGCGCACCTCGAGCATCGCGCGCTGCTCGACACCTGGCTGGCACGCGACGGCGCGACCATGCAGACGCTGCTCGCCGCGCATATCCAGGCGACGCTGGACGATCTTCGTGCCGAGTTCGGCGCGGACTCGCCGGGCTGAAAAGACACGCAATAAAAAGGGGGGGAGTGCCGATGTTCGGACCACGCAAGGCCATCGGGGGGGCGGACAGCCACGGGGAGGGGCACCGGCTCGCCAAGACGCTGAGCTGGCCCCATCTGATCGCGCTGGGGGTCGGCGCGATCGTCGGCACCGGAATCTACACGCTGACCGGCGTCGGTGCCGAGCGCGCCGGTCCCGCCGTCATCCTCGCCTTTGCCATCGCCGGTGCGGTGTGCGCCTGCGCCGCGCTCGCCTATGCCGAGATGGCGACGCTGATCCCGGCCGCGGGCAGCGCCTACACCTTCAGCTACACCGCGATGGGGGAGGGGATCGCCTGGGTCGTCGGCTGGAGTCTGATCCTCGAATATTCGCTCGCCTGCTCGACCGTGGCGGTCGGCTGGTCGGGCTATCTGGTCGGCTGGCTCCAGGCGGCCGGCGTGACCTTGCCGCAGGCGCTGCTGGTCGGGCCGCATGCCGGCGGGATCATCAACCTGCCCGCGGTGGTCGTCGCGCTGTCGGTGATGGGCATGCTGATCGCCGGCACGCGCGAGAGCGCGACGCTCAACATCATCCTCGTCATCATCAAGCTCGTGGCGCTCAGCGTCTTCGTCGCCTTCGCGCTGCCCGCCTTCCAGAGCGACAACCTCCAGCCGTTCATGCCCTATGGCTTCGGCAGCACGGAAGTGCTGGGCGAGAAGCGCGGCGTGATGGCCGCGGCCGCGATCGTGTTCTTCGCCTTCTACGGCTTCGACGCGGTGGCGACCTCGGCCGAGGAGGCGAAGAACCCGGGCCGCGACCTCACCATCGGCATCGTCGGGTCGATGCTGGTGTGCACCGCGATCTACATGGCCGTCGCGGTCGCCGCGGTCGGCGCGCTCCCCTATCTCGAACTCGCCAACTCGCCCGAGCCGCTGGCGCTGGTGCTGCGCTCGCTGGAGCAGCCGGTCGCCGCGCATCTGGTGGCGCTGGCCGCCGTGGTCGCGCTGCCCTCGGTCATCCTGGTGATGATGTACGGGCAGAGCCGCATCTTCTTCGTGATGGCACGCGACGGCCTGTTGCCGCGCCGCCTCGCCAAGGTGAGCCCGCGCACCGGCGCCCCGACGCTCATCACGCTGGTGACCGGCGTCTCGGTCGCCGCCGTCGCCGGCTTCTTCCGCCTCGACGAGATCGCCGAGCTCGCCAACGCCGGCACGCTCGTCGCCTTCGTCGCGGTGGGGGCATGCCTGATGATCCTGCGCCGCCGATTTCCGGAAATGCCGCGGTTGTTCCGCTGCCCGGCGCCCTATGTGGTCGGCACCGCCGCGATCCTCGGCTGCCTCTATCTCTTCATCAGCCTGCCGCAGTCGACGATCACCCGCTTCTTCCTGTGGAACGTCATCGGGCTGGTGCTCTACTTCGCCTACGGCCGCCGCCACAGCGAGGCGCGGCGACCGGTGCCGGTACCCGCCGCCTGACCGTCGCGCGCGGTGCCCCGGCGCCGCGCGCAGCCATCCCCGTTCCCACCCGCACAGGAGACCGCACCCATGCGCCGCCTGATCCTTTCGCTCGTCTGTCTGTTGTTCGCCGCCACGGCGCCCGCCCATGCCAAGCCCGGTCCGTTCGACGGCGTGTGGCTGTTCGACGACGCCGACCCCCGCCCCGGCGTGACGATGGTGGAGATCGCCACGAAGGGCGGCGTCACCGCCGGCACCGTCACCACCCAATGGTACGGCCCGATGCCGATCGCGCGCATGACGGTGGAGGGCGACACCGCCACCTTCACCATGCGCAACCTCAACGATCGCGAGCATCCGACGCGCGAGTGGCGCGCGAAGCTGGAGGACGGCAAGCTGCGGCTGCTCGGCCAGATCTGGTTCTCCGAAATCGACGAACTCGGTCGCCGCGGCACCAAAGCGGACGCGGCGCAGCGCGCGTTCCGCGTCACCACGCTGCCGCCGCTCGGGACGCTCGCACCCGACGGCATGGCCAGGACCCCGCCGATGGGGTGGAGCAGCTGGAACAAGTTCGCCGAGCATATCGACGACAAGACGGTGCGCGCGATGGCCGATGCACTGGTCAGCAGCGGGCTGCGCGACGCGGGCTACACCTACGTCAACATCGACGACGGCTGGCAGGGCACGCGCGGCCCCGATGGCCGCATCCGCCCCAACGCCAAGTTCCCGGACATGAAGGCGCTGACCGACTATGTCCACGCCAAGGGTCTGAAGATCGGCATCTACAGCTCGCAGGGGCCGCGCACCTGCGCCGGCTACGAGGGCAGCTACGGTCATGTCCGCCAGGATGCGCAGACCTACGCCGACTGGGGCTTCGACTATCTGAAGTACGATCTGTGCTCGGGCGAGTGGTTCTACGACACCGCCGACACCGTCCAGCGCAGCTATTACGAGATGGGCGAAGCGCTGCGCGCGACCGGCCGGCCGATCCTGTTCTCTTTGTGCGAGTACGGCCGCTTCGACGTCGGCAGCTGGGGACGCAAGGTCGGCGGCCATCTGTGGCGCACCACCGGCGACATCACCGACGAGTGGAAGGTGATGACCGACATCGGCTTCGAGCGGAACGGCAACCCCGCCCATGCCGGGCCCGGCGGCTGGAACGATCCCGACATGCTGGAGATCGGCAACGGCGGCATGACCCACGACGAATACGTCACCCACATGACGCTGTGGGCGATCTCCGCCGCGCCGCTGGTGATGGGCCACGACCTGCGTGAGACCAGCCCGGAGGCGCTGGCGCTGCTCACCAATCGCGCGGTGATCGCGATCGACCAGGACGCGCGCGGCATCCAGGGCACGCGCGTGCGCAAGGACGGCGATGCCGAGGTCTGGGCCAAGCCGCTCGCCGACGGATCGGTCGCGGTGGCGCTGTTCAACCGCGGCACGGCGGCGAAGCGGATGCTGCTGGCACCGGCCGACGCGGGTGCCACGCGCATCGGCGAGGCGCACGATCTGTGGGCGAACAAGCGCGTCGCCGATCCGGCGGCGGACGTCACCGTCCCGGCGCACGGCGCGGTGCTGCTGCGGGTCCGCGCGGGCTGAGGGGTTCGCACCCGCAGCCCGATCCGGCATAGCCTCTCCGGCAACCACCGGAGAGGCAGACGTGAAGCACCCGATCCGATCGCTGGCGACGCTCGCCGCCGCCGTGCTGCTGGCGGGCGCCGCGCCCGGCCCGCAGACTCCGGCCGACCTCTACAGCCCGCTGTTCGAGGCGGTGCAGCGCGGCCGCGTGTTCGACGACGGCAAGGCATTCGTCGACGCGGTGCCGCACCAGCCGCCGGCCGAGATCCTCGCCGCCTATCGCGCGGAGCGGCCGGCGACCCCCGAGGCGCTGCGCGCGTTCGTGCTGCGGCGCTTCACCGTGCCGGGCGTCAACGACGCCGCGCGCACCGACCTGCGCGCGCACGTCCGCCAGCTCTGGCCCGCGCTCACCCGCCCGCCGAAGCAGCCCGAGCCGGGCAGCTCGGCGCTGCCGCTGCCCGAACGCTATGTCGTGCCGGGCGGGCGCTTCCGCGAAATCTATTACTGGGACAGCTATTTCACGATGCTGGGCCTGCGCGCCGACGGCGAGCAGCCGCTGGTGGAGGCGATGCTCGCCGACTTCACCGCGCTGGTCGAGCGCTACGGCCACATCCCCAACGGCACCCGGACCTACTACCTCAGCCGCTCGCAGCCGCCGTTCTTCGCGCTGATGCTCGATCTGTCGGAGAACAAGGACCCCGTGCTCGCGCGGCGGCGGCTGGCGGCGCTGCGCACCGAACACGGCTATTGGATGCACGGCCGCGGCTGCCTCGATGCGCGCGGCGCGTGCGAGCGGGTGGTGCGCATGCCCGACGGCAGCCTGCTCAACCGCTATTGGGACGATCGCGATACCCCGCGCGACGAAAGCTGGGCGGAAGACGTCGCCACCGCGCGTGAAGCCGCGCCGCGCCCCGCAGTCGAGGTGCAGCGCCACCTGCGCGCGGGCGCGGAAAGCGGCTGGGACTTCAGCAGCCGCTGGCTGCGCGACCCGCAGCAATTGGCGACCATCCACACCACCGACATCGTGCCGGTCGACCTCAACAGCCTGTTGTGGACGATGGAGCGCCGTATCGCCGAACGCTGCGCGGCACTTGCCGACCAGCCCTGCGCGCGCAGCTTCACCCGGGCGGCGGCCGCCCGGCGCAAGGCGATCGACCGCTATCTCTGGCAGCCGCGCGCGCGTCGCTATGCCGATTGGGACCGCAGCACGGGCAAGCCCACGCCGGTGCTGTCAGCCGCGACGCTGTTCCCGCTGTTCGCCGGCCACGCCAGCCCCGCCCAGGCGCGCGGCTTCGCCGCGACCGTGTGCGCGCAGCTGCTCGCCCCCGGCGGGCTGCGCACCACGACCCTGCGCACCGGCCAGCAATGGGACGCGCCCAACGGCTGGGCACCGCTGCAATGGGTGGCGATCGGCGGGCTGGCGGCCACCGACCCGGCGCTCGCGCGCGACATCGCCCGCCGCTGGATCGGCACGGTCGCCGCCGCCTACACCGAGACGGGCAAGATGCTGGAGAAATACGACATCGAGGAGCGCAAGCCCGGCGGCGGCGGCGAATATCCGCTGCAGGACGGCTTCGGCTGGACCAACGGCGTCACCAGCGCACTGCTGGAGCGCTATCCGGAGTTGGGAGCGGCGGCCGGCGAGGCACGCGAGGCACGCTAGCCTCGCCAACTACCCGACCGTACCCCGGCGAAGGCCGGGGCCCAGTTGCGACGAAGTCCGTTGGGAGTCGTGCCCCGCAACCACCTTCCCAACTGGACCCCGGCCTCCGCCGGGGTACGCACAGGGTCCGCGGAGGCCGCGCCCACTTGATCTGAGCGAAGGAGAACCTTGCGCAACCCTTGCCGTGCTCCTGCGCAGGCAGGAGCCCAGGGTTCCGGACGCCGGCCGCTGTTGTTCCGCTTGGCCCTGGATCCCTGCCTGCGCAGGGATACGGCAATCAAAGGGGGCTGGTGCATACTTCGCGAACGTGTCGCCTCCGCCGGGGTACATCACATTGCGCGGCCCTTCCCCCGTCCTCCTGACGAGGGAAGGGCAGGGGGCGTTCAGGCCCCCGGATGCTTCTTCGCGATCGCACCGAGCAGGTCGTCGAACGCGCCGACGAACTGCGCGACGCCCTCTTCCACCAGCCGCTGGGTGGCGCCGTCCAGGTCCAGCCCCAGCCGCTCGGCCTCGACCAGCACGTGGCGCGCGTCCTCGACGTCGGCGGTCAGCGTCTCGGCGACCGTGCCCCGCTCGCGGAACGCGTCCATCGTCTTGGGCGGCATGGTGTTGACCGTGTCCGGCCCGATCAGCGCGTCGACATAGAGCGTGTCGGGATAGGCCGGGTCCTTGGTGCCGGTCGACGCCCACAGCAGCCGCTGCGGCTGCGCGCCCTTGGCGGCGAGCGCCTGCCAGCGGTCGCTCGCCACGAAGTCCTGGTACCAGCCATAGGCGAGCTTGGCGTTGGCGATCGCGATCTTGCCGCGCAGCGCCTTTAGCGCCTCCGCCTCCGGGTCGCCCTCGGCGACGCGGCTGTCGATCGCCTTGTCCATCACCGCGTCGATGCGGCTGACGAAGAAGCTCGCGACCCCGGCGATGCGGTCGATCGGCAGGCCCTCAGCCACGCGCTGCTCCAGCCCGGCGGCATGCGCCTCGGCGACGCGGCGATAGGCTTCCTGCGAGAACAGCAGCGTCACGTTGACGTTGATGCCGGCCGCGATCGTCGCGGCGATCGCGGGCGCGCCGGCGGGCGTGCCGGGGATCTTGATCATCAGGTTCGGCCGGTCGACCGCCGCCCACAGCTTCTGCGCCTCGGCGACCGTCGCGTCGGTGTCGTCGGCGATGTACGGCGACACCTCCAGGCTGACATAGCCGTCCTTGGCATCGGTACGGTCATAGACGGGGCGCAGCGTTTCTGCCGCGGCCTTGATGTCCTGGATCGCCAGATGCTCGTAGCGGTCGATCGTCGCCGCGCCCGGATGGGCGGCGTCATAGGCGGCAAGCGTGGCGTCGTACGCGTCGCCATAGCCCATCGCCTTTTCGAAGATGGCGGGATTGGAGGTGACGCCGGTCAGCCCGTCCTCGGCCACTAGCTTCTCCAGCCCGCCCGCTTCGAGGAACTTGCGGTCGACGAAGTCGAGCCACGGTGCGGTGCCCTTGGCGCCGAGATCGTTGAGCAGCCCCATTGCATGTCCTTCCTGTCGGCCGCGTCCCCAGCGGACACGGCGTCGCTCGCGCGCCCTATGGCGGCAGATGCGCGAAAAATCGACCCGGTAGCGGGCGCCAGAGTGTGCAAGGTCCGCGGGCGCGCATCGCGCGTGGTGGGCGGTGACGGGCTCGAACCGCCGACCCTCTCGGTGTAAACGAGATGCTCTACCAACTGAGCTAACCGCCCCCTTTCGGGAGACCCGCGGAATAGCGCCATTCTCGGCAACCGCAAGAGCCCAGCGCCGCCGCCGGAACCTCCGCCGGAACCTCCGGACGCCACTGCCGTTACGCGCTCAGCAAAAAAAGGAGGGACGAGGATGGTGGAGACTTCGCAGATCCGGCCGCACATGGAAGTGCTCGGCTCGGACGGTGCGCACGTCGGTACGGTCGATCATATCGAGGGCGACCGCATCAAGCTGGCGCGCCGCGACTCGCCCGACGGCGACCATCATTACGTGCCGCTCTCGGCCGTCGCGCGGGTCGACGCGCACGTCCATCTCGATCGCACCGCGGCGGCGCTCGGACTCGTCGGCGTCGCCACCGCGACCGCGGCGACGACGGGGGACGCCACCGCCGCCAGCCCGCTGCCGCCGGTCAAGAACCGCGCCGTCGAGGGCAGCGCACCGCGGCGCAACTTCTACCTGCCGTGGATTGTCGGGCTGGTCGGCCTCGTCCTGCTGCTGCTCCTGCTGACCAAGGCCTGTTCTCCCGACCGGACCGAGCCAGTCGCGAGCGACACCGCGATGACGGCGCCCTATGCTGCCGAACCCGCCGCGCCGGCCACCGGGACGGCGGCGCTGCCGGTCGAGCAGGTCACGCTGCCGGGCGGCCGCACGATCTCCGCAGAGCCGAACTCGCTCAACTACGCGCTCCAGGCCTATCTCGCCTCGAACGCGCCGGCGCCGCGCACCTTCACCTTCGACAAGCTCAACTTCGACATCGGTTCGGCGGCGATCCGCGCCCAGGATCAGGCGAATGTCGACGCGCTGGCCGAAATCCTCAACGCCTACCCCGAGGCGCGTGCGCAGGTCGTCGGCTACACCGACACGACGGGCACGGGCCGGGGCAATGCGGAGCTCGGTCAACAGCGGGGCGAGGCGGTCGCCCAGGCGCTGATCGCCAAGGGCGTGGACCGCAGCCGCATCGCCGCCGCGTCGGGCGGCGAGAACGCCCCGGTCGATACGAACGCGACCGCGCAGGGCCGATTCGAGAACCGCCGCACCGAGCTGATCGTCATCGCCAAATAGGCGTCAGCCGGCGCCGCCGCGTCAGCCGTTCAGGCGCCGCATCGCGTCGGCGGCGATGGCGGTGCTGCGGCGGCGCGCGGCGGGGTCGTACATCGCGCCGGTGATCATCACCTCGTCGACCTTGGTGCGTTCGAGGAAGGCGGCGAGGCCGCGCTCGACCGTTTCCGGCCCGCCGACCGCCGAGCATTCGAGCACCTGGTCGAGGATCGCCTGCCCCTGTGCGCCGATCGAGTCGCGGTAGCCGGCGACGGGCGGCGGCATCTGGATGCCGCGGCCGGTGCGGATCGCGACGAACGCCTGCTCGGTCGAGCTGGCGAGGAAGCGTGCCTCCTCGTCTGTGTCGGCGGCGAGCACGTTGAACGCCGCCATCGCGTAGGGCTTGTCGAGCTGCGCCGAGGGGCGGAAGTCCTGCCGGTAGATCGCCAGTGCCTGGTCGAGCGCGGCGGGCGCGAAGTGCGAGGCGAAGGCGTAGGGTAGGCCCAATGCCGCGGCGAGCTGCGCGCCGAACAGGCTGGAGCCCAGAATCCACAGCGGCACGGTGGCGCCGCCGCCGGGCACCGCCTCGATCCCCGTCTGTCCGTCGGCGGCGAAATAGCTCTGCAGCTCCAGCACGTCCTGCGGGAAGGCGTTGGGATCGCTGTCGAGCGTGCGGCGCAGCGCCCGCGCCACCCGCTGGTCGGAGCCGGGCGCGCGTCCGAGCCCCAGGTCGATGCGGCCGGGGTACAGCGCGTCGAGCGTGCCGAACTGCTCGGCGATCACCAGCGGTGCATGGTTGGGGAGCATGATGCCGCCGGCGCCGACGCGGATGGTGCGGGTGGCGGCGGCGACATGGCCGATCACCACCGCCGTGGCGGCGCTGGCGATGCCGGGCATGCCGTGATGCTCGGCGACCCAGTAGCGTTTGTAGCCGAGCCCCTCGGCATGGGCGGCCAGATCGGCGGCGTTGGCGAGCGCAGTGCCGGCGTCGCCCCCGGCGACGATCGGGACCAAGTCGAGCAGCGAATAGTCGGTCATCGCCGACAGATGGGAACGCGCCGCGCTCGCGCCAAGCTTGCCGGGCGGGGGGCACCCCCCTAAACGGGCGCCGCCTATGCTCCCCGCGCTCGCCCATGTCCGCACCTGGATCTTCGATCTGGACAACACGCTGTACCCGGCGAGCGTGAGCCTGTTCCCGGCGATCGACGCGCGGATGACCGCCTATATCGCCGAGCATCTGGGCATGGAGCCGGAAGCGGCGCGCACGCTGCAGAAGCAGTATTACCACGCACACGGCATGACGCTCGCCGGGCTGATGGCCGACCACGGCACCGACCCGCACCATTTCCTCGACTATGTCCACGACGTGGAGATGGACGTGCTGGAGGATCTGGGGTTGGCCGCGCGGATCGGCGCGCTGCCCGGGCGCAAGCTGGTCTTCACCAACGGCGACGCGACTTACGCCGCGCGGGTGCTGGACCGCATCGGCCTTTCGCAAGCGTTCGAGGCGGTGCACGACGTGCATGCCACCCAGTACCGGCCCAAGCCCGATCCGATCGCCTATCAAGGGCTGTGCGATGCCTATGCGATCGATCCGGCGACGGCGCTGTTCGTCGAGGATCTCGCCCGCAACCTCCGGCCCGCCAAGGCGATCGGCATGAGGACCGTGTGGATCGACAACGGCTCCGAACAGGGGCCGGGCGACGACCGCAGTTTCATCGACTACACCGTCGCCGACCTGGGCGACTGGCTCGACACCATCCTGGAGACACCTGCGTGACCGACCTGCAAGCCACCATCAACGCCGCCTGGGACAATCGCGCGGAGCTCGGCCTCGCCACCACCGGCGCGGTGCGAGACGCGGTGACCGAGGCGCTGGCGCAGCTCGATGCCGGCACCGCCCGCGTCGCCGAGCCCGACGGCCAGGGCGGCTGGCGCGTCAACCAGTGGCTCAAGAAGGCAGTCCTTCTGTCGTTCCGCCTCAACGACAATGCGGTGATGGACGGCCCGGGCGGCGCGACCTGGTTCGACAAGGTGCCCTCGAAGTTCCAGGGCTGGGACGAGGCGCGCTTCCGCGCCGCTGGTTTCCGCGCGGTGCCGGGCAGCGTGGTCCGCCATGGTGCGTTCGTCGGCAAGGGCGCGGTGCTGATGCCGAGCTTCGTCAACATCGGCGCCTATGTCGGTGAAGGCACGATGGTCGACACTTGGGCTACCGTCGGCAGCTGCGCGCAGATCGGCAAGAACGTCCATCTGTCGGGCGGCGCGGGCATCGGCGGCGTGCTGGAGCCGCTGCAGGCGGACCCGGTCATCATCGGCGACGGCGCGTTCATCGGTGCGCGCGCGGAAGTGGCTGAGGGCGTCCGCGTCGGCGAGGGCGCGGTGCTGTCGATGGGCGTCTATCTCGGCAAGTCGACCAAGATCGTCGACCGCACCACCGGTGAAGTGACGATGGGCGAAGTGCCGCCCTATGCGGTGGTGGTGCCGGGATCGCTGGGCGGCGGCGAGGGCAAGCCGGCGCTGTATTGCGCGGTGATCATCAAGCGCGTCGACGAAAGCACGCGCGCGAAGACGGGGATCAACGAACTGCTGCGCGATTGATTCGATTGTGCCCCTGCGCAGGCAGGGGCCCAGGGTACCGGGCGCTGCGGTACGGGGCATGCGCGCGGTCCGCTCCAACATCGTCATGCCAGCGCAGGGTGGCATCCAGACGCGCACGGCTCGCGAATCGTGAACGGAGCGGCAATGGATCCTGACTTCCGTCAGGATGACGGAGGGAGAGGGCGGCAGGGTGGCACACTCGCAATCCTAGGCTCCTGCCTGCGCAGGAGCACGGTTGGGGCGAGCGACTAGGTCCCTTCTGTGTACCCCGGCGGAGGCCGGAGTCCAGGTGCGGGCGGTTCGTGAAATGCGGGGAGGTCCCCCAACTGGGCCCCGGCCTTCGCCGGGGTACACAGAAGGGCGTTAGGCCTCAGCCGACCCGGGCTACGCCCAGCCGCGGGATCTCGATCTTGGGGCAGGCGTCCATCACCACCTGCAGACCGGCGGCCTCGGCGCGCTCGGCGGCGGCCTCGTTGACGACGCCCAGCTGCATCCACACCGCCTTGGCACCGACGGCGATCGCCTCGTCGACCACGTCGCCGGCCGCGGCCGAGTTGCGGAAGACGTCGACGATGTCGATCGGCTCGCCGATCTGGGCGAGCTCGCGGAACACGAACTCGCCGTGGAGGTGCTCGCCGGTGATCTGCGGGTTTACCGGAATGACGCGGTAGCCGCAGTCCTGGAGATAGGCCATTACGCCATAGGAGGCGCGGTTCGGGCGATCGGATGCACCGACCAGCGCGATGGTGCGGGCGCCTTCGAGCAGCGCCTTGATGTCCTCGTCGCGGGTCAGCGGCATGCGGGTCATCCCTTCTTGCGGTCCAGCCATTCGCCGACCTGGCCGGCGATCTGATGGAACGCGGTCGCCTCCGCCCCGTTCCCGGCCGCCGGCGGCGTGCCCGCGTCGGATGCCTGGCGCACCGCCATCGCCAGCGGAATGCGGCCGAGGAACGGAATGCCGAGCTTGGCCGCCGCCGCCTCGGCGCCGCCCTGGCCGAACGGCTCGGACGCCTCGCCGCAATGCGGACAGACGTAACCGGACATGTTTTCGACCAGCCCGATCACCGGCACCTCGGCCTTGGCGAACAGGTCGATCGCGCGGGTGGCGTCGATCAGCGCCAGGTCCTGCGGGGTCGACACGATCACCGCGCCCGCCGGCTTGTGCTTCTGGATCATGGTGAGCTGCACGTCGCCGGTGCCGGGCGGCAGGTCGACCACCAGCGTGTCGGCCGGGTCCCAGTCGGCGTCGGCGAGCTGGGTGAGCGCGCCGCCCGCCATCGGCCCGCGCCATGCGATCGCCTGACCCGGCGCGACCAGCTGGCCCATCGACAAGAGCGGCACGCCATAGGGGGTGGCGACCGGCAGCAGCTGCTTCTCGCGCGCCTCCGGCCGGGTGCCCTCGACCGCCATCAGCTTGGGTTGCGAGGGGCCGTAGATGTCGGCGTCGATCAGCCCGACCTGACGACCGGCGCGGGCGAGCGCGATGGCGAGATTGGCGGCGACGGTCGACTTGCCGACGCCGCCCTTGCCGCTCGCCACCGCGATCAGCCGGCGGCCGACGCGCTCGCTGGTCTGCGCCACGCGCACCTCGTCGATCCCTGGCAGCGCGAGCGTCGCGGCGCGGACGTCGGCCTCCAGCGCGTCGCGCGCGGGGGCGGCGAGTCCGGTCACGTCGAGCACGATGCTGGCGCGGGCGCCCTCGACACGCGCGGTGGCGCGGCCGGCGGCGAGGGGGGCGAGGGCGGCTTGCACGGCGAAACGGTCGGTCATGGCGCCGCAGATAGTCCCCGCGGACACGTGTTGACACTGTAAATCGCGCGGCACGGACTTATATACGGCCGGATGCGAAGCTTTACCGGCTGGTTCGCACGCGCCGGCGTGCTCAGGAACGACAACAGCAAGGGCCCCTGGGGCGGACGCGGCGGAACCGAGGGCGGCTCGGGCGGCGGCGACGGTTCGGGCGGGCCCCGCAACCCTTGGGCGGTGCCTCCGGGCAATCGCCCCGCCAAGCCGGCGACCGCCAACTCGCTCGAGGATTTCCTGCGCCGCGCCCGCGGCAGCGGCGGCGGGGGCGGTGGCAACAACGGCCGTGGCCCGGTGCTGCCGGCCAACACCGGCAAGCTGTGGGTGCTCGGCGCCTTCGTGCTGCTGCTGATCTGGCTGGCGACCAGCTTCCACATCGTGGGGCCGCAGGAGCGCGGCGTCGCGACCAGCCTGGGCCGCTATACCGGAACGCTCGACCCCGGTTTCAAGGTCACGCTGCCGGCGCCGTTCGCGTCGGTCGAGATGGTCGACGTGAAGGAAGTCCGGACGGAGAACTTCCCCAGCGGAAACCAGCCCAACCTGATGCTGACCGGCGACCAGAACATCGTCGACCTGGGCTATTCGGTGCGCTGGGACATCAAAAATCCCGAGAACTACGTGTTCGAGATCGCCCAGCCGCAGGAGACGGTGCGCGCGGTGGCCGAAAGCGCGATGCGCGCGGCGATCGCCAACGTCGAGCTCGACCAGGCGATCGGCGCCGGCCGAATCGGCATCCAGAACGACGTGCAGCAGCGCATGCAGACGCTGCTCGACGAATATGAATCGGGCGTGCGGATCCTGGGCGTGGCGATCAAGCAGGCGGCGGCGCCCGCCGCGGTCGACGACGCGTTCAAGGCCGTCACCGCCGCGCAACAGGAGGCGCAGTCCAACCTCAACGACGCACGCGCCTATGCCCAGCAGGTGATCGAGCGTGCGCAGGGCGATGCCGCGCAGTTCGACCGCATCTACGAACAGTATCGCGCGGCCCCCGAAGTCACCCGCCGCCGGCTCTATTACGAGACGATGGAGCAGGTGCTCCGCGGTGCCGACAAGACGATCGTCGAGCCGGGCGTGCAGACCTATCTGCCGCTGCCCGAGGTGCGCCGTCGCGCGACGACGCCGCCCCCGCCCGAACCGCCGGCCGCGGAAGCGCCCGCCGTGGAGACCGCACGATGAGCCGCAGCCTGTTCCGCAATCCCGTGGCGATCGGAATCGCGCTGCTCGTGCTCGCGATCCTCGCGGCCGCGTCGATCGCGATCGTGCCGGAGACGAAGCAGGCGGTGATCCTGCGCGTCCAGCAGCCGATCGCCATCGTCAACCAGTATCGCGCCGACGAGCCGTTCGGCCGCACCGGGGCCGGCATGGTGCTGCGCCTGCCGTTCTTCGACCGGCTGGTGTGGGTCGAGAAGCGCGTGCTCGCGGTCGAGCTCGACAACCAGCAGGTGCTCTCCAGCGACCAGCAGCGGCTCGAGGTCGACGCCTTCGCCCGCTTCCGCATCGTCAATCCGGTGCAGATGGTGGTGACCGCCGGCTCCGAGGACAGCGTCGCGAACCAGCTGCAGCCGATCCTCGGCTCGACGCTGCGCGGCGAGCTGGGCAAGCGGCCGTTCGCCGCGCTGCTCAGCCCGGAACGCACCCAGGTTATGGAAAATATTCAGACGGCGCTCCAGCGTACTGCCAGCCAATATGGCGCGGAGATCGTGGATGTGCGGATCAAGCATGCCGACCTGCCCGAGGGGAGCCCGCTCACCAGCGCGCTCAACCGGATGCGCTCGGCGCGGACGCAGGAGGCGGTGACGATCCAGGCGCGCGGCCAGAAGCAGGCACAGATCATCCGCGCCGATGCGGAGGCGCAGGCGGCGCAGATTTATGCGCAGAGCTTCGGCAAGGACGCCGATTTCTACGCCTTCTGGCGCGCGATGGAATCCTATCGGACGACCTTCGCCAAGCAGCAGGGCAACGGCGACACGTCGATCGTTCTCTCGCCGGACAACGGCTATCTGCGGGAATTCCGGGGGCGCGAGCGCTGAGGAGCGCGCCCGCCATATTCAAACGAAGTTCAGCATGACCAAGGCACCATCGGGTCGGACGCGTTTCGTCGTTACGATCCCCGTCGTTAGAGAGGACCTATCCTAGTGCGTTACGCCTACGCCCTTACCTCTGCGCTGCTGCTGGGCGGCACCGCGGCAGCCTTCAGCTTCCAGCCGCCTGCCGGCGCGCAGACCGCGCAGAACGAGCCGGGCGCCGTCGCCGCGGCCAGCGCGCCGCGCGCCGCCGCGCCGATGAGCTTCGCCGACATGGTCGCGCGGCTCCAGCCGGCGGTGGTCAACATCTCGACCACCCAGCGCGTGACCGTGCAGCAGAACAACCCGTTCGCCGGAACGCCGTTCGAGCAGTTCTTCGGCGGTCCGCGCGGCGGCGGCGGTTCCCGCACCCAGGAGGCGCAGTCGCTCGGTTCGGGCTTCCTGATCTCGGCCGACGGCTATGTCGTCACCAACAACCACGTCGTCTCGGCCGGCACCGCCTCCGCGGTCGTCGAATCGATCACCGTGACGCTGTCCGACCGCCGCGAGTTCAAGGCGAAGCTGGTCGGCCACGACGCGGCCTCCGACCTGGCGGTGCTCAAGATCGAGGGCGCGACCTTCCCGTTCGTCCGCTTCGGCGATTCGAGCCAGGCACGCGTCGGCGACTGGATCGTCGCGATCGGCAACCCGTTCGGGCTGAGCGGCTCGGTCAGCGCGGGCATCGTCTCGGCGATCAACCGCGTCACCGGCGGCGGCGCCTACGATCACTTCATCCAGACCGACGCGGCGATCAACCGGGGCAACTCGGGCGGACCGATGTTCGACCTGCAGGGCAACGTGATCGGCATCAACTCGCAGATCCTGTCGCCGACCGGCGGCAACATCGGCATCGGCCTCGCCATCCCGGCCGAGCAGGCCAAGCCGATCGTCGACAAGCTGATGCGCGGGCAGTCGATCGAGCGCGGCTATCTGGGTGTCGGCATCCAGCCGGTCGACGAGAACATCGCGGCGGCGCTGGGCCTGCGCAAGGATCGCGGCGAGCTGATCTCGCGGGTCGAGCCGGGCGAGGCAGCGGCCAAGGCCGGCATCCGTCAGGGCGACGTCGTCGTCTCGGTCAACGGCAAGGAAGTCACGCCGGAGCAGACGCTCAGCTATCTGGTGGCCAACACCACGCCCGGCACGCGCATCCCGGTCGAGCTGCTGCGCGACGGCAAGCGCCAGACGGTGAACGTCACCGTCGGCAAGCGCCCGCCGGAGGAGCAGCTCGCGCAGTTCGACGCCGACCAGGACGGCGGCATGCCGCAGGACCAGCCGCCCGCCGACAGCGCCGCGGCGTCGCTCGGCATCGGCGTGACCCCGCTCACGCCGTCGATCGCGCGCAGCATCGGCGTCGATCCCGCGACCAAGGGCGTCGTCGTCACCGGCACCGATCCGTCGAGCGATGCCGCCGGCAAGGGCATCCGCCGCGGCGACGTGATCGTCTCGGTCAACCGCACGCCGGTCGCGACCTCGGCGGACGTGGCGCGGCTGGTGACGCAGGCCAAGTCGGCCGGGCGCGACCAGGTGCTGCTGTTCGTCCAGCGCCGGGGCCAGGGCATCTACATGCCGGTGCGCATCGGCGACTGACGCGCCACGACGTACGCAATTGCGGCCCGTCGCTCTCCGGAGCGGCGGGCCGTTTGCGTTTGGGGTGAGGAAAACACCCCCTATTGTCGCCGTCATGCTAACGGAAGTCAGCATGTGGATTCACATTCGAAGTGCAACAGTTGGAACGCCTCGGCGGGGGTACGGAAGCCGAGGCACTTTCTGGGGGTGTTGTTGTAGGCGCGCGCGACCCGTTCGACAAAGGTCGCAGGGATGCTGTCGAGGTTGGTCT